>JAIPBY010000025.1 GCA_021738605.1 Chitinophagaceae bacterium
AAAATCAATGACAGTGCCTTGATATTTTATCCGAAAGATTGATTGGGTTTATTTCAACTTTCTTTCAGTCTTTGTCCACTTGATAGAAGGAAACTGATTGGTAGCTTGGGCCACTGATGGATTCCTGACCTTGCTCAGTTTTCCTTCGGTGAAAAGTTTTTCAGATATGGTATCCCAGGTTGGAAATTCACTGTCCTCCTGCACCCAATGATGATAGGATGCCTCATTGCACCATTTGGGAAGGTATTGCATGGCAGATCGATGTGATGATGAACCCCTGAACCCTTTCATTGAAGCTTCATCCTCCCATACAGTGATAGTCCAAAAGGTCAATTTCTTGTCAATCAACTCTTTTCCTTTTATCAGGCCTTTTGAAACTTTTAATTCTTTTACAGAGGCTTCATTTGCCCTCATGAAGGGAAACAGAAAAAACAAGGATTTTACACGAAGTCTGGTTACAGATATAAAAGGCATGTAATTATTTTATGCCGGTAAAATAAGCAGATTAACACACAACATACAAATAATTATTTCAGACAGCTTTTGGTTTTATGGGAATCCAAACCTCTTCCTCTGATGAAGGATCATTTAAAATCAGTTCTGCGGATAGGCAGTTCTTTATTTCTTTTCTTTTGGGCATGAAGCCGCTCCACAACTCAGCTATTCTGTAATCAGCATAGCTCAGCTTCATCCGCTTTCCTACCAGTTTCTTTTCATTTATTGTTTCGATCCTAGGCGTCATGTTGATTCCTCTTTTGTGTCGGCACAATAAAATCGAAAAAAATCCAGTAAGCAATTTTTATTCAGCAGTCTTGAACGGCTCCTGTTCGATGAAGGGTTGCCTGTACATGCGCTTGCCTGTTGCTTTGTAGATGGCATTGGCTACTGCTCCTCCTGCTGGTGGCAAAGCTGGTTCACCCAAACCGGTTGGATCTTTTCCATTGTCTATAAAGTGCGCTTCCACTTCCGGAATACCCTTCATGCGGATATGTCTGTATACATTGAAATTCTTTTGCTCGGGTTCGCCTGCATTGAAGGAAAGCTTTCCATACATCGCAGTTCCCATACCATCGAGAATTCCACCCATAACCTGTTGCTGCGCTCCGGATGAATTCACCACCACGCCACAATCTGCAACTGAGGTGATTTTTTTGATTACAGGTTTACCGTCTTGCATGACAACATCACAAACTTGGCCTACATAAGAAGCATGAGAAAAATAGATGCTCATTCCCTGTGATGTGCCTGGCTTTTTGCCCCATTGAGATTTGTCTGCTACGGTTTTAATGACAGTCTCCATACGGTCGATATCATACCGAACCGGTCCTGCAGGATTGGTGCGTGCTTTTTGCAACAGATCGAGCCGCATTTGCATGGGGTCTTTTCCCATGGCCTCTGCTACCTCATCTAAAAATGCTTGCTCGGCATAGGCCAGGAAGTTGGTGATGGGAGCTCTCCAGGCACCCGTGGTGATGGGTGAATTATGGTCCAATGATTCAATCAATAAATTGTCAACCGAGCCGGAGGGGAAATTATTTTCCCTTGTAGCATTACCGGCATTGATGCCTACACCCCTAAGTTTATATCCGATCAGGTTGTTATTTGCATCCAGCGCAGCTTCAAATCGATAGCGTACAGCAGGCCTGTAACTTCCTCCACCCATATCGTCTTCCCTGCTCCAGATAACCTTAACAGGCTTTTTGATGATAGAAGAAATTTCTGCAGCCTCAACCACATAATCAAATTTTAATCGACGGCCGAAGCCTCCTCCCAAACGGGTGATGTCTACCGTGATTTTATTCTCTGGAATTTTCAGCAGGTCTGCAACAGCCTTGCGGCCTGAGCCGGGTGTTTGTGTTGGCCCAATCAGTTCTACTTTGTCAGGACGGACGTCTGCAAAGAAATTCATGGGTTCAATGGGATTGTGTGGCACAAAGGGACATTCGTATTCCCGTTTGATGACTTTTGCTGCACCCTTGAAGGCGGCATTCACATCACCTTCCTTGCGCTGCATGCGTGCATTGGGGCTATCCATCAACTTGCTGAAAATATCAGCATGGTCTGAACTGCTTTCCAAAGCCTTGTCTGGCTCATAATTGATCTCAAGGGCTTTCCTTCCTTTCATGGCAGCCCAGGTAGAGCTGGCAACCACTGCAACATTGTTGCCAAACCTTACCACATCACTAACGCCTTTCACTGCTCTTGCAGCCTTGTCATCTACTGATTTTATTTTTGACCCAAACGCTGGAGGGCGTTGTACGACTGCGTAAACCATTCCATCGCGGTAAAAATCAAGCCCGAACAGGGGTTTACCAACAACAATATTTTTGTTTTCTACATTTCTGATGGGCTTACCTATCAGCTTGAAATCTTTGTGATTTTTGAGTGGAACATCTGTTGGAACATTCATCTTGGCTGCGATGGCAACCAGTTCTCCATATCCAGCCTTTTTCCCACTTTCCTTATGGATGACATATCCGTTTTCAGCAGTACATGCTGAGGCCGGCACATTCCAGGTGGAGGCAGCAGCAGCAATCAGCATTTGCCTTGCCGTGGCACCAGCTGTGCGCAATCTTTTCCAGGAATGAGGAACAGCACCACTGCCACCGGTTAACTGCCTGTCGAATTTACTATTATCCAAGGGAGCCTGAACGACTGTCACCTTGCTCCAGTCTGCATCCAATTCATCAGCAACAATCATGGCAAATGATGTTTTGATGTTTTGCCCGAGTTCAGGATTGGGGGACGCGATGGTAATACTGCCATCGGCGGCAATGGACAAATAGCTGTTGAAATCATGGCGCACACCTTCGATAACATGGCCCTTCCCTGTTTGTGCAGCAAGGTCTTCAAAAAGGGTAAAGCCTAACAGCAGTCCTCCCGCAGAGAGCGAAACCTTGCGGAGAAAATCCCTTCTTTCCTGATGTAATGTATGTTCCATAATTATTTTGTTTTTTGGCTGGCGGCCAGGACGGCTTCGCGAATACGGTGATAGGCAGCACAACGGCAAAGGTTGCCATTCATGGCCGTTTCTACTTGCTCCAGGGTAGGTTTAGGATTTTTTTTGAGGAACGCTGCAGCAGTCATGATCTGCCCTGTCTGACAGTATCCGCATTGTGGTACATCCACTTCGTCCCAGGCCAACTGCAAGGGATGATCGCCCTTGGCTGAAAGCCCTTCGATGGTGGTGATTTTTGCAGTGCCAATGGAGGAAACAGTCATCAGGCAGGCCCTCGTGGCATTGCCATTCATGTGAATGGTGCAGGCCCCGCAGGAACCGACTCCGCAACCAAATTTTGTACCCAAAAGCCTGAGGTTGTCGCGCAAGACCCATAGCAGTGGGGTGTCTGAATCTGCATCCACTTTTTGGATTTTACCATTGATGTTGAGTGAATAAACTGGCATGTAATTCTTTTATGACTTAAATTTAATGAAAATCAATGGGTATGCAAAATGTGGTTCATGTTTCTGTTCGGCAATTGTGTTTTTCATCAACAATGCCATGAAAGAACGCAAGGAAATAGTGAAGGCGTATGATGCGGCGGTTCAGTCTGGGAAAAACGTTGCATTGGCGTCAGTGGTACACCTGGAAGGTTCCTCTTACAGGAGACCCGGTGCGCGCATGTTGGTCAATGACGAGGGGGAACTTACCGGGGCCATCAGTGGTGGTTGTCTGGAAGGTGATGCGCTTAGGAAGGCGATGTATGCTCTCTCACAGCAAAGGTCCATGTTGGTGACCTATGATACCAGTGACGAAGACGACATGACCATCGGCATTCAATTGGGCTGTGCCGGCGTGATTCAGGTTTTGTTTGAACCCATTGATCTTGCTAAGCAGGATAATCCTATTCAACTGATCAGAAAGGCATTGGCCGTTCGACAGCAAGCAGTGATGGTTACCTTGTTCAATCTTTCCAATAAACATGCAGATCAACCTGGAACTTGTCTGCTGATGGAATCCAATGGCAATATTACAGGGTCCATTCCCATTCAGGGGATGGAAAAGATTGTGATGGAAGATGTTCAGCTGGTGATGCGGAATAAAAAATCGCTGTTCAGGGAATACCAGGCTGATGGAATGTCAATGACTGCATTTATTGAATTCTTGCAACCCGCCATTTCATTGGTGGTGGTTGGTGCTGGAAATGATGCAGTGCCCATGGTGCAGATTGCTGATGCACTTGGCTGGGATGTAAGCGTGGTGGATGGCAGGAATACCCATGCCCGTCCTGAACGTTTTGTTGCAGCCTGTCAGGTACTGGTTGCCAAACCCGAAGCAGTATTGGACCAAATACCCATGGATGCCAGGACGGGTTTTGTGATGATGACGCACAACTACAATTATGACCTATCTATGTTGAAGGCTTTGTTGCCAACCCCAATTCCATACATTGGCATGCTTGGGCCTCAAAAGAAACTTGATCGCATGTTGGATGAATTGAGGCAGGGTGGAATGCAATTGGATGATAACATGCTTTCAAAAGTATATGGACCAACCGGCTTGGAAATTGGCGCAGAAACACCTGAGGAAATTGCCTTGAGCATCATCGCTGAAATACAGGCAGTGATGGCGGGTAAAGCTGGTGGGATGTTAAAGGACAAGCCTGGTGTTATTCATGAAAGTGAAGATACAAGGATTGAAAAAAAACAATTTTTTACTTCTCCATGAAATACACCATTGAACAGTGTGGAATCATTATCCTGGCGGCTGGAGAAAGCAAAAGGTTGGGCAACCCCAAACAATTGCTTTCATTTGAAGGAAATACACTGCTTGCCCGCGCGGCAGCAACAGCAAGTGCCTCAGGCTTGTACCCGGTTATTACTGTGTTGGGAGCCAACGCTGAAAAGATCAGGTCAACGCTGAACATACCCGGTATACAGGTTGTTAACAATGACGATTGGCAGGAAGGAATGGCATCATCCATAAGAAAGGGAATGACCAACATGATGGAGCTTTTCCCGCAGGTGGATGGGGTTATCTTGTTGGTGTGTGATCAGCCTTATTTAGATCATGGTTTAATCAAGACATTGATTGAGGCCCAGCGTGATGCAGATTTACCATCAGCTGCCGCTTCTTATGGAGGAAAATTGGGAACACCGGCGCTTTTTCACAACCATCTTTTCCCAGACCTGATGTCGCTTTCCGGAGATACGGGTGCCCGAAAAATGTTGGAGCGAAACAGGGAAAATGTAGTGGAAGTTGAATTCGAAATGGGTATTGTGGATATTGATACGCAAGAGGATTATGAACGATTGTTAAACTACGATAAAAACGCAGAATGATTATTGATGGATTCAGCAGGGTACACGACTATTTGAGGATATCCTTGACGGACAATTGCAATCTGCGTTGTTTCTATTGCATGCCTGAGGAGGAATATGCATTTACTCCTGCCAGCAAGCTCATGCAAGCAGAAGAAATTGAAGCCATCGCAAAAGTATTTATAGCCAATGGTGTGCATAAAATCAGGCTCACCGGTGGTGAGCCATTGGTGAGAAAAGATGCTGCAGACATCATCCTCAGGTTATCCAGGTTGGGTGCAAAACTTACCTTGACAACCAATGCAACAAGACTTCACGAATATGTAGGTGTGATAAAAGAGGCTGGTATCAATTCCCTCAACATCAGCCTGGATACACTGAACAAGGAAAGGTTTATCATGATGACCAAAAGGGATCAATACGATAGGGTGCGCAGCAATATTGACCTCATGATTCAAGAAGGTATTCATGTAAAAGTGAATGTGGTTGCGATGAAAGGACTGAATGATGATGAAATCATTGATTTTATCCAATGGACAAAAGATGCCCCGGTGCATGTAAGGTTTATTGAATTCATGCCTTTCAGCGGAAACCGATGGAACAGTGACCGTGTAATGACATGGCAGCAGATCCTGGATGTTGCCAGTTCAGCATTTGATATCCTTCCACTGGAACGTGAAGCACACGAAACTGCCAAGAAATATACCGTTCCTGGCCATCAGGGCAGTTTTGCTGTAATCAGCACGATGAGTGCACCTTTTTGTGGTGATTGCAACCGCATGCGCCTTACGGCTGATGGTAAAATGAAGAACTGTCTTTTTTCGCAAACAGAAACCGATTTGCTGACGCCTTTTCGTAATGGAGAGGATATCATGCCACTCATTCGTCAAAACATCTTGGACAAGAAAAAATATCTTGGCGGACAGTTTACCACCGATATGGAGAAAATTGAAACGTCAAAACTGGAAAACAGAAGCATGATCACCATAGGCGGTTAGCATGCATGCTTCGATGCACTACCATGGGTGTTTTTTATTATTTGAGCCTTACATTTGGATTGAAATGAGAAGATGATGGAGACAATGATTACTGTTCAAAGGGCAAATGCGTTGATTGCGGAAAGTATCAGGCCACTTGAGCCTGTAAGTCTTCCGCTCTCCGATACATCAGGGCTTGTTTTGGCTGAAGATGTCTTCTCACACTATGACATTCCTACATATCCACAATCCAGCATGGATGGATATGCCTTTGCCTTTGAAGAAGGGAAATCAACCTATGTTTTGGAAGGAGAAATGGCCGCAGGAAGCAATCATCAGTTTCAATTAAAGCCAGGTCATGCAGTGAGAATATTTACTGGTGCAGCTGTTCCTCCAGGCGCAGACACCATCTTGGTACAAGAGAAATCGGCCATTCAAGAAGGCCAATTGCAGGTCAATGATCTGCAATTAAAAAAGGGTGATCATGTGCGGCCGGTAGGTTCAGAAATAGAAAGGGGAGCAAAGGCATTGTCTAAAGGACATTTGTTGAACGCAGCTTCCATTGGGTTTTTGGCCGGTATAGGCATTTCATCCGTAAAGGCCTATCCCAAACCAAAAGTTACCATTCTCGTTACGGGCAATGAACTTCAAATGCCTGGAACCCCGTTGGAATATGGTCAAGTGTATGAATCCAATTCATTGACGATAAAAGCCTGCCTTTCTCAACTTCATATCAAAACAGTAGAAGTTCTCCAGTCTGGCGACAACCGATTGCAATTGCACGCCATGCTTGCGCAGGCATTGGAAACGTCAGATTTGATTTTGATGACAGGTGGTGTGAGTGTTGGCGACTATGATTTTACAATGGATGCATTCGAATCATGTGGAGTGAAGCAAGTCTTCCATAAAATCAAGCAAAAGCCGGGGAAGCCCATGCTTTTTGGAACAAAAGATGAGAAAGCGGTATTTGGATTGCCCGGAAATCCGGCGTCTGTCCTAACTTGTTTTTACGAATATGTAATCCCGGCCATTGGCAGGATGATGCATTCTCCAAAATCCATTGAAATCAAACAGGTTCCTTTGGAACATGATCATCAAAAGCCTGCAGGATTGACTCATTTTTTAAAGGGATTGTACAATGGTCAAACCGTTAGCTTGCAAACAGGACAGGAATCATACAAGCTTTCATCATTTGCATCAGCCAACTGCTTGGCTGTTTTTCAAGAAGGAGAAACAGTATTCAACAAAGGCCAATTGATAGACATTCATTTACTCCCACAATAATTGAACGTGTCGCTTACCCTATTTTTTATATTGCTTTTGTTTGTTGTGGCATTTCTGTATGCTGCTGTAGGCCATGGGGGCGCCAGTGGCTACCTGGCCTTGATGGCAATTTTTGGCATGGCACCTGAATTCATGAAACCTACAGCATTGTTGCTCAACCTTTTTGTTTCATTGTCTGCTTTTGTGCTTTTTTATAAGGAAGGGCATTTCAAATGGAAAATATTTCTACCCTTCGCATTGGCCTCCATTCCCTGCTCTTTTCTTGGCGGTATGATTTCTCTTGATGCTTCTATCTATAAAAAAATACTGGGTGTTCTTTTGTTGATTCCTGTTGCCAGGTTGTTGTTTTTCCCAAACAAAGATTACTACGACTTGAGGCAATCAGTATTCCTTCTTTCCCTGTTGATAGGAGCCTGTATCGGTTTTTTATCTGGATTGATTGGTATCGGAGGCGGAATTATTCTTTCACCCGTATTGCTATTGCTTGCCTGGACAGACCAGAAGCAAACCGCAGCCATCAGCGCATTGTTCATTTTTGTAAATTCGATGTCTGGCCTTGCAGGACAACTGACAAAAGGAATTGAATTCCAGTCTGGCATGGTTGCCTTTGTGGGAGTGGCTTTTGCAGGAGGATCATTGGGTGCATGGTTTGGCGCAAGAAGGTTCAACCAGAATATTTTGAAGTACTTGTTGGCTATAGTATTATTGATGGCTTCCATCAAACTACTGTTGACATAAAAAAAGACGCATGATTGAGGTGATTTTTTTCGGACAGCTCACAGATGCCACAGGTGTATCTTCTATCATGGTTGAGGAAGTTGCCAATACAGATATGCTGATTAATCTGATGAAGATGCGCTATCCTTCTCTGGCATCATCAACATACATGGTGGCGGTCAACAATACCATGGTTACAGAAAACGCGATTATTAGACCCGGCAGCAAGGTAGCCTTTATGCCACCATTTTCTGGAGGCTAACGATGAATCAAGCAATTCAATACGATAGATTCCAGCGGCAACTTATCCTGAAAGGATTTGGAATGGCAGGTCAACAAAAGCTCAGCGAGGCAAGGGTTTTGGTAATTGGCGCTGGAGGATTGGGTTGTCCGATTGTGCAATACCTTGTTGCTGCAGGTGTCGGACATATTGGACTTGCTGACCATGATAAGGTGAGTCTTTCCAACCTTCACAGACAGATTTTATTCGGTACTGAGGATATCAATTCATACAAGGTTGATGTCGTAAAACGAAAGATGTTGTCACTCAACAGTGATGTGAACATACACACATGGAATGAACAATGGATCCAGCAACATTGCCTTCAGTATTTTCCGGATTATGATGTGATTGTTGACGCAACAGACAATTTTGCATCAAGATACCTCATCAACGATGCCTGTGTATTGTTGGGTAAGCCACTTGTTTTTGGTGCCGTTTCACAATTTGACGGACAGGTTGCTGTTTTCAACCAAGTGCAAGCGGATGGAAGCAGGTCTGTGAATTATCGCGATTTGTTCCCTCTGCCACCTGCCAATGGGGAAGTACTCAATTGTGCCGAAGGAGGAGTGTTGGGTGTTTTGCCTGGCACGATTGGTGCCATGCAAGCCACCGAAGCCATAAAGCTGATTACAGGCATCGGAACAACATTGTCAAACAGGCTTTGGAATTACAATGCATTAACACAGGATGTTTTCATCATGCAATTGGTTCCCAATCCAACAAGCCTTCAACACATTCCCTTGTCTGAAGAACAGTTCATTTCAACGGATTATGAGCAGTTGTGTGCTATCCCGCAGAAAGGAATAAAAGAAATTGATGTGCTGGATTGGCAACAAAACTTTTTGGATCATTTATTCGTTGATATACGCGAACCCCATGAACTGCCGCGCCTGGATGCCCTTTGTTCCTCGCTTGCATTGGAATGGATGGTATTACCTTTGTCAGGGCTTGAAAATAACCTCAGTTGCCTTACTGATAGAAATGTGGTATTTGTGTGTCAGGCTGGTATGCGCAGTCTGATTGCGGCTAACATGCTGATGAAAGCAAGTCCAGACGCATCAGTGTTCAGTCTGAAAGGGGGAGTAAATAGTTTGGCAGAAAAAAATCTGATTTGAAACAATGGACACAAATAAAATAAAAAATATTTTCACAGAAGGGCCAGTGGAAGCCTCATTCATCGCAGACAGCATCGCAAAACATGCTACCAAAACATCGATTGGTGGGCACAGTATTTTCCTTGGTCAGGTAAGGGCTGATATGATGGATGATAAACAGGTGCAGGCCATCGAATACACCAGTCATGTTGAAATGGCACTGGAAACGATGTCTATTATCAGAGAAGATATTTTTGCTAAATATGAATTGACATGCATGCATGTGCATCATAGCTTAGGCGTTATCAAAGCAGGTGAAATTTGCCTTTTTGTTTTTACCTCATCAAAACACCGTAAGGCTGCGATCGACGCGTGTTCGGAATGTGTGGAACGAATCAAGGCAGAGCTGCCTGTCTGGGGAAAGGAAATTTTTGAAGGAGAAGGATATCAATGGAAAATAAATCATTAATCTCATGGTAAACATCACACATAAATCGTCAACCTTGCGTGAGGCCATTGCAATGGGTGTTCTCACTGTTTCAAAGCAGGAAACTATTGATGCTATCGTCAACAGGAAAGTACCCAAAGGGGATGTGTTT
The DNA here is from genome assembly GCA_021738605.1 of Chitinophagaceae bacterium. Taxonomy (GTDB): domain Bacteria; phylum Bacteroidota; class Bacteroidia; order Chitinophagales; family Chitinophagaceae; genus Pollutibacter. The sequence goes on from JAIPBY010000025.1 coordinate 10,217, forward strand.
GAATTCAGTCGTGCAGCGGGTTTGCTGGCCTGCAAGAAAACCTATGAGGTGATTCCCGATTGTCACCCATTGCCTGTTGAATATACAGCCATCACACATGAGATTGATGGATTGACTATCATCATCAGGGTTGAAGTGCATACTGTGTATAAAACTGGCGTAGAGGTAGAGGCCATGCATGGTGCAGCCATCACCGCATTGACCATGTACGACATGTTGAAGCCCATTGATGACTCCATTGAAATTTCTTCTATCCGGCTTGAAAAAAAGAAAGGGGGCAAAAGCGATATTAAGTATGCGTATCCAGACACCTTAAGGGTGGCGGTTATCACTTGTAGCGATACTGTCAGCAAGGGTTTGAATATCGACAAGAGTGGAGATGTGATTGAAGAAAAGCTAAAGAAGCACAAACTCACTGTCTCTAACAGACAGGCCATTGCGGATGAGTTTGATCTGATTCAGTCAACAGCCAGTCAGTTGATCGCTGAAGGATATCAATTGATTTTATTTACCGGAGGAACAGGACTTTCTCCAAGGGATGTAACGCCAGATGCGCTTAGGCCGTTGATTGAGCGAGAGGTGCCAGGCATCATGGAGGCTGCAAGAGATTATGGACAGCAACGTACTCCTTATGCCATGCTGAGCAGGGGAATTGCAGGATTTGTAGGAGAAACGCTGTTGATTACCTTACCAGGTTCACCAAGGGGTGCAGCGGAAAGCATGGATGCATTGTTCCCGTATATCCTTCATGTGTTCAGGGTTAGAGAAGGCGTTAGGCATGATTAACATACCATGAGTAAATACCCAATATATCTTGATTATAATTCAACCACACCCTGTGATCAGCAAGTGGTTGACGCCATGGTACCCTATTTTTCCCAACATTTTGGGAATGCTTCCAGTAAAGCTCATGCACATGGATGGTATGCCGAGGATGCTGTTTCCCAGGCGCGTGAACAGGTAGCCTCCTTGATTGGAGCTGATGCAAAGGAGATCATCTTTACATCTGGTGCTACCGAGTCTATCAACCTTGCCATTCAGGGTTTGGCGCAGAAGCATGCTTCAAGAGGGAAGCATATCATCACTGTTGCCACTGAGCACAAGGCCGTATTGGATGTTTGTGCACACTTGCAGGAGCAGGGTTACGACATCACCTATCTACCGGTTGATGCGATGGGCATGATAGCGCTTGATCAGTTGGAGGGATCTATTCGAAAAGACACGGTGCTGATCGCTGCCATGTATGCCAACAATGAAACGGGTGTTATACACCCTGTTGCTGCTATTGGACGCCTTGCCCAAAAATATGCCATTCCATTTTTTTGTGATGCCACGCAGGCAGTGGGTAAGATTCCTGTTGATGTAGATACTGATTGCATAGACATGATGGCTTTCTCCGCGCACAAGATGTATGGTCCAAAAGGAGCAGGCGCCTTGTTTATCAGAAAAAAAAATCCCCTATTGGAAATACCTCCATTGTTTTACGGAGGTGCCCATGAACGAAAATTGCGCAGTGGCACGTTGAATGTGCCGGGGATAGTAGGCATGGGAAAGGCTGCTGCATTGTGTCAGGCGATGATGGCTTCAGATGCAAAACACTTGCAAGAACTTCGTGACATGTTTTGGAAGGAAATAGGGGCTATTGAAGGAGTTCAGTGGAATGGACAACAAGACCATTCGCTTACACATGTTGCCAATATTTGTTTTAACATGCAAGGTGGGGATAAATTAATCAAGACGATTTCTAAGCATGTATCCGTTTCTTCTGGCGCTGCATGCTCATCAGCTACCGTAGAACCATCACATGTATTAAAAGCCATGGGCCTCTCAGACACAAAAGCACATTCCTCCATCCGCTTTAGTTTTGGAAGATTCACCACTTTGCGGGAAATAACCATAGCAATAGAAGAAATCAAAAAAGCGGTATCTCGCTTGTCTTGATTGAAGATTTGGTGGATGTAGATTGAATATAGTTCAATAGTTTTTAGCAAATTTTTTTCATACGATCTGAATATTCCAGCACCAAGTTTTGTAATTTTATACAGACTAAAATTACCCAAGTGAACACCGACCTGGCCAAACAATTGTCTTTACTTGCCTTCTTGCGGTCAGCATGTTCACATGTTCCATAAATTCAGCATTCCCAATCGTTTTTCCGCATCTTTTTAATCATTTAAACTTTTTCAAATGAAGACGATACTCGTTTTTGGAATGGGAAAGGTGGGCACACTGGTAGGCATTTTGCTGAACAAGCGTTTTGCTGTCACCGGATTTGATAAAAACATTCCCACAGAACCCACTGGATTTGACTGCATCCAAGGAGATATTCAAGATCAGTCCCTTTTGGAAAAAACCATTCCTCAGTTTGATGCAGTGGTTTCCTGCATGCCTTATAATTTAAATCTTTCCATTGCGCGCATCGCCCATGCGCATGGCATCCATTACTTCGATCTTACCGAAGATGTTCCTACAACTGAAGCCATCATGCAGATGTCTCTGACAGCCTCGGCAGTCATGGCGCCTCAATGTGGACTGGCGCCCGGTTTGATTGGTATCATCGGTGCCAACCTTGCTCATCGCTTCACCAAACTTCGAGACATTGAACTCCGTGTGGGTGCTTTGCCCCGTTATCCCAACGGATTGCTGGCCTATTCCTTTACATGGTCGCCTGCCGGTGTAATCAACGAATACATCAACGATGCAGAAGTGATCCACAATGGCACAAGGAAAATGGTTCCGTCACTTGACGGAATCGAAAGTATCAATATTGAAGGAAGGGATTACGAAGCCTTCAGTACCTCCGGTGGTTTGGGTACCATGTGCCAGACCTATGCAGGAAAGGTGGATACCCTGAATTATAAAACCATCCGTTACCCGGGTCATGCACAACTGATGCGTTTTCTGTTGTATGAGTTGATCCTGAAAGACAAACGCGAACTGGTGGAATCAATTTTAACAGAAGCCAAACCTCCGGTAGAAGATGATGTAGTACTGGTTTATGCCGTTGTTGAAGGATGGAAAGGCAATGCACTTGCCAGGGAAGAATACTACCGTTCCTTCCATCCCATTGACATCAACGGAAAAAAGTGGAGGGCCATTTCATGGACCACCGCCGCTTCGATTGCTGCAGTGGTGGAAATGGTGGCTGATCAGAAACTGCCTCAAAAAGGCTTCCTCAAACAGGAAGAAATAGATTTCAGTACCTTTCTGGAAACACAAAACGGACAATTGTTTAAAGGATAAATTATATCACATGAACAAGATAGAGGGACTCCAAATTGTAATGGATGCATTGATGGAGAGGTACAGTGATCGCGTGCCGGATGTAAAAAAAATCATACAGGCCATGGTTGACAAGGGAATCATCAACAAAGCCGATGATATCCAGAATGATCATATTGCCTTTCGTTCACTGGGCTTACCGCAACTGGGTATTCAATCGCTAGAGAAAATATTTCTTCACTATGGCTATACCAAAAGGGAGCATTTGAATTTTGAAGCCAAGAAGCTGGATGCTTACTGGTATGCCCCTCCCGCACCCAATTTTCCCCGCATCTTCATCAGTGAGCTGAGGGTTCATGAACTGAGTTCAGCGGCGCAAGCGATACTGCATTCATTCACTGATGAAGTTGCCCATGATCCGGTAGACGATCTGAACCTTGATGATCCCAGGGCTGTAGGTGATTTCTTGCACCAAGGGTTGTGGAGACTGCCAACAGTTGAAGATTATCAAACCCTGCAGGCCGAATCCGAGTATGCATCCTGGGTGATATACAACCGATACTATTTGAATCATTATACCATTAGCCTCCACCACCTTCCTCAGGCCTACAATACCTGTGCCGCCTTCAATGATTTTCTTGAAGGCATTGGCATCAAATTGAATGACGCAGGAGGGAAGATCAAGATCAGTCCGGATGGGCTGCTTTGTCAAAGCTCAACAGTGGCCCAGATCATTGATGCACCGTTTGCTGATGGCCGATCTTTGCCCATTGCCGGCAGTTATGTAGAATTTGCAGAGCGAAGGGTATTGCCGGAGTTTGTGCACTTAGACCCCAAAGACCTGAAGCGGGAGCATTTCCGTGAAGGCTTTGAAGCCGGCAATGCGGACAAGATTTTTGAAAGCACTTTCAGTTCACAGGTTAAAAAATAGGGTATGATCAACAATGCATTGCAGCAGCTGGGGATTCAGCAACTGAATCCCGGTATGTCTACCGGCACGAACCATTGGAATGGCAAGGGATCTTTGCTTTCGTCAAGGTCTCCTGTTGATGGCCAGGTGATCGGTACTGTTCACCATGGCAGCCAGGATGATTATCAGCAGATCATCGATACCGCCCATCAGGCTTTCTTATCATGGCGAACTGTACCTGCACCCAAGCGCGGTGAGATCATTCGACAGATTGGTGACCGCCTTCGTCAGCACAAAGACTCCCTGGGCAAGCTTGTCTCTTATGAGATGGGTAAAAGTTTACAGGAGGGATGGGGTGAGGTTCAGGAAATGATTGACATCTGTGATTTCGCTGTGGGCCTGTCACGCCAACTCTATGGCTTGACGATGCATTCCGAACGCCCACTGCATCGGATGTACGAACAATACCATCCCCTTGGTGTGGTAGGGATCATCTCTTCCTTCAATTTTCCGGTTGCTGTTTGGTCCTGGAATGCCATGATTGCATGGGTATGCGGCAATACCTGTGTCTGGAAACCATCTGAGAAAACGCCCCTGACGGCCATTGCCTGTCAGCGCATCGTTGCATCAGTGTTTGCAGAAAACAATATTCCGGAAGGGGTTTCCTGTTTGATCGTAGGGGATTCTCTTATCGGCAAAGCCATGGCCGCTGATGAAAGGGTTTCCCTTGTCTCAGCGACAGGTTCAACTCCCATGGGCAGATCAGTTGCTGCAACAGTTGCACAACGATTGGGCAAAAGCCTGCTGGAACTGGGAGGCAACAATGCTATCATCATTACGCCGGAAGCGGATCTTCAGCTGGTGATACCTGCTGTTGTGTTTGGTGCTGTGGGCACTTGCGGACAGCGATGCACCAGCACAAGAAGATTGATTGTTCACCGGTCCGTTTATGATGATGTTAAGATCGCATTGACCAATGCCTACAGCCAATTGAAAATCGGTAATCCGCTGCTGCCTGAAAATCATGTCGGCCCATTGATTGATCTTGGTGCCGTTCATTCTTTTTCTGCCGCGATACAGCAGGCGAAAGAGGAAGGAGGGAAGCTGCTTGCAGGTGGGGTGAATTTGGTTGGAGATGGGTATGATTCGGGTTGTTATGTAGAACCCGCCATTGTGGAGATGACAAGCCAAACAGCTATTGTCAAGGAAGAGACCTTTGCACCCATCCTTTATCTTATTACTTATGATAGCCTGGATGAGGCCATTGCCATGCAGAACGCTGTACCACAAGGACTTTCATCAGCCATCTTCACCCGAAACCTTGCAGAAGCGGAAGCGTTTCTTTCAGTGAAGGGGTCCGACTGCGGAATTGCCAATGTCAATATCGGAACCTCCGGTGCAGAAATCGGCGGTGCTTTTGGTGGAGAAAAGGCAACGGGAGGCGGTAGGGAAAGCGGCTCCGACAGCTGGAAATATTATATGCGTCGACAGACCAATACGATCAATTATGGAACAACTATGCCTTTGGCCCAGGGGATCAGGTTTGAATTTTAGCGTTTAAAAATTGAATAGTATGAGCACAGAAGTTTCAAGGAACACAGATCAATCTGCACCACCAGATTTCCTTCCATTGTTGGGGACTGATTTTGTAGAGTTCTATGTAGGCAATGCCAAGCAAGCAGCACATTATTATAAAACTGCCTTTGGTTATCAAGATTTAGCGTATTCAGGTCCTGAGACGGGTGACCGTGAAAAAGTTTCTTATGTATTGAAGCAAGATAAAGTTCGGTTGATACTTACTACAGCTTTGCATCCTGATCATCCTATTGCACAGCACACAAATTTTCATGGTGATGGTGTGAAGACCATTGCACTCAGTGTTAATGATGCGCATGATGCTTTTCATCAAACAACTTCCAGGGGTGCAAAACCTTATATGGAGCCAAAGGAAATGAATGATGAGCAAGGTACAATTGTAATGAGTGGAATTCATATCTATGGCGATACTGTTCATTTGTTTGTAGAACGTAAAAATTACAATGGGATATTTTTACCAG
>JAIPBY010000026.1 GCA_021738605.1 Chitinophagaceae bacterium
ATTGTGGTATACATATTCATTGCTCAGAGGATGCGATGACCTGTAAATGTCAACATAGTAGCCACTCGTGGGAGAGGTTCTAACAATGGCCATGGTTCTTTGCTGGTTTGTTTTTGTACTACCATCCGTGTATCGGGTATCAGTAAAGGAGCAATGGGGTGAGACAGCAGTAAGTCCTGCTTTTGGCTCCATCGCCTTCAACTTTATTTCTCCTATTTTCTTGGTGCCTCCACCTCCTGTGAAATAAGGTACCGATGCGGATGCCGCACCTGCAACAACGGTATTGTGGGCTGCCCATTGCGCATAATATTTGATATGCGAAACGTGTTCATAATTGGTGCCGTTTCCAGGGTCTGGTCCCATCACGGTTCCTGCTCCATACAACTCCATGGACATTCCATTGGCATGGTTATGGTTATAGGTGGCACCTTGAACCACATACATCAACCCCGTCTCCTTGTCTGATCCATTTCTTTGCAGATAGGCTTTTGCAAAGTCCAGTTCACCACTGCGCGGCCATTGGTAAAGAATGGTATTGTTCAGCGGCAGCTCAGGCAGATATGAAAGCAGTCCTAGGTAATTGGATGCTTCCCGCTTATAGCCCTTTTTGTCTATCAGCACTTGCATTGCAGCCGCGAGCTGGGGCAGGATGGGGTTGGCATATTTTTTCGCCATGGCCATGCCAATCTCTAAGCATTCTGCACTTTGGCTAGCCGGTCCTGTATCGCCAAACGAAGGAGCCATCAAATTGGGAAATGAATATTTCAACATTACATAAGAGGCTTGCAACAATTCCGGGCTTTTGCTAAAAATATCGTACCCGTTTTTTTCCATGGCAATTGAAGATATCAGCAAATTGCTTACAGGAAAGTTATGGTAACCGCTGGGCTCCTCCCAATGTCCATCTGGCGTCATCATTTGTTTTACTGTCGATGGGATGCTGAGGTGTCCACAACTTCCGTTGATGGTGTCTTTGGTGGTATAGTACTGAAGATAAAAATCTCTTTTGCTTTTGTTATCTAACACCAGTGCGGAGAAGACCATGGCAGGGGCTTGTGCGGCATACCAGTTGTTGGCCCAAAACCCCCTGAATGTCATGGTATTGGCAATTTTTTCAAAAACCGGCTCATACCATTTTGTTTCATATTTGTTTTCTCTGAGGTAGTCATACAGAAAATCATAAACCAATGGTAATTGCTGGTAGTTTCTGTCGCCAAGCGTTTGCACGGACATAAAACCTGTGCGACAGGGTCCATGGATTGGATTTTGGAAATAGGCACCTCTTGCCCATTGTGAGAGAATATCGGCACCAAATTTTGCATATTCTTCCTTGCCACTCAACCAAAATAAAATTGATGCATCCAGGGCCAGCTGATTTATCTCTCCATTGATATCGTCTACAAAAGTTTGTGGACTGACCCATTCCTTTTTTCCCTGAGGGCCTTCATTTTGAAGGAGCATCAACATTGAACTGTCGTAAGGTACCAGTTCTTCAATGCGGGGTTTTCGGTAGGAATACCCATCCTTGCTCACAGGAGGGCGTTTGTGCGGGGCCACCCGAACAGTAGGATAGGGTGCACTCCCAGCATAGCTGACCAGGGCCGTACCTTCGGCATCCGAATAAAACTCGGTATACTGTTTCCCTTTGCCACGGTTCATCAAATAGCGGCTCAGGATCCATTCAGGGTTATTTTTATGTCTTTCAACATAGGGCTTGAGCTTGTCTTCCATTTGTTTGACAATATCTGCAGCCCATGCGTGATTTTTTATTTTATTGAGGATGAATGTTCTATCCTGGGTGTTTACAAGAATATGGGGATGTTTTTCCTGTGCATCAACATGTTCAAACATGCACATCAACAATAGAAGGAGAGAAGTAATTTTTTTCATATCAAGTGCGTATCTGCAAATTTTAATTGGATGTCGGTATCATTTGGAGGCCGGCCTTTTTCAGTGGGATAGGTTTTTCAATTTTGTTTTCCATCTGGTAAGGAAGCAGGAAAACATCTCCTTTCTTATTGGAAAAATAAAGCTGTGACCTGGAAAATTCAGAGGCATTGCCATCTGCCCAAAATGCATAAAAGTCCTTATGGGCATTCAATGGCCTTCGTGCATAGGAATGGTTCCTTGTGCTTTTCTCTGTCAACATTTTTATTTTTTTCCATGTAATTCCCTCATCCTTGCTTTCCCAAACGGCCATTTCGCCACCCGTACCATAGCGTTGAGGGCCGGGTTCTGTGGGGCCAATGATGGTCCATTTTTGCTTTTCTACATACAAGGATCCCATGTCATAATTGTGGCTGGAAGCTGTCACCCTGTGTTCATTCCATTGTCCATTTTTCCAATGGAAAATGATCCAATCCCTGGGGTCGCCTTGTGGGCCGGGTTGATGATGTCGGCTGATCACGGCCAATACAATGGGATTGCCATCCTTGTCAAAGTTTAGGTCGTTCAGGTAAACCAGTTTGTTTTCTTTTTCAAAGTCATGCACCAGGGCATGATGCTGTTTTGTTGAAAGGGGCGTTGACACTGTTTTGCCATCAATGGTCTGCCATGATTTTCCCATGTCTTCCGATTGAAGGAGGTAGAGGTTGGTGCGCTTGTCTACATTGCCTCCAGGGTGGTAATTGAAAACGGTAACCAGCTTGTTGCCGTTCACTCCGGACAACTGGTAATGTCCTCCCATGCCGGCCAGCTTTTGGTCTGTTGTCCAGCTTATGCCATCGATACTTGTTCTCCAATAAAGTTCCCTGCCATTGGTGTATTTGGTGAACAGGTAGAAAAATCCTTTTCCAGGAATGAACCAGGGCTGGGGATAGGTCATTTCTCCTCTGCTTATTTCGGTGAACTTTTCAATGGCATAAGATTCATTGCTTTTGAAGAGCAGACCAGGCCTGCTGGTATTTCTTCCACTCACAAATACCCATATATATCCTTTGTCGTCAATAGAGATGGACGCATTGTCGTGCGGGTCGTTGACGCCTTGCTTGTCATGAACAATGGTGGGTTTGGGCACCTGGTTTTTGTTGTGATCATAATACGAGATGGCGATCAACAGATGCTTTTCATTTTCACTGGCTGTGGCGCCATATACAAAAAATGTTTTGTTGACTTTTTTGCTGTAAATCGCCACTGGCATATGATTGGCGGTATAGGTGCCCAATCCGCCAGAGTATTTGTCTCCGTAGGTAGAGAATTGCCACAAGGTAAACCAGATGCCTTTGTAGCCATCTGCTTTGTGTTGCGCCCCTGATGGTATTGCCTGCAATGTGCAGAGGAATCCTATACAAAGAAATTTCAGCATGGCTTGATCAATTCTTCCAATTTTCAAGTGCCGGTATATTTTTTAATTTGTTTTTCCCTTTCTCGCCGGGAATCAGCCTAACGTTAAGTGCAATTTTTGTGTTGGCGGGAACCGTTACCTCAAATCCAGTCAGGATGGTGCCAGGATTGGGCGCATCATAGGATTTGGGTGGATCGGTTGACCAGGTCTTCATCTTGAGGTTGGGTAGTTTTCCAACATCCAGGGTAAGGGTCTTTCCATCTTTGGTTAGTAAAGCCTGGTGGTCATTGATGATGCGCACATCAGCTGGTGTAAGCATGGTCCAGCGGATGGTTGTTTCCTTGCCTAACGTTTCAATTTCATCCCGGATTAGCACTTGTTTTTTATTGACCACTGCGATACCTCTTTTTGAAGCGGCAACCTGACCTTTATAAATTTCAGAAAGATCAATTATGGTATGCATGAAATCGGAATTACTGGAAGAGGCAATGATAGGAGCATTTCCTGTTACCAGTTGGTGCTGGCTGTCAATGGCCAGTGTATTGTGTACAAGATTGGTCAGCCGGAACACTGTCCATCTTTCTGCATCCTGTGTTCTTCCAAATAATTTTATGCCTTTTGATTCCAGCGATTCATAATCCTGCATGCCAAAATCCATGGCCCATCTTACCCCGTCAGCTTCCATCACAAATGAACCGATGTCCATGTGGGCGTGGTTGATGGACACTGAGCCACCTTTTGTTGCCACATAAATGGCATTGGGGTCCGTCCATGAGGTGCGCATCATGGCTACAGGATTTTTTCCATTCCCCAGCCACATGGTTTCTGTTGGTGCACTGATTTTATCGATAGCAATACCACCGCTCCACAACATGATGGCTGGAAACAACCTGTCCAGGACCAGTGCTTCTGGTTTTCTGGTTTTCAAATAATTCCTTTCCACCCAGAGCAAAGAAGGGTCATTCACCTTGTTGGCCAGCCAGAACATGGCGGGGTGAAGGCCACCGCCACCACCGGCATCAGAATAGTTGAAAGGCTTGCCTGTGGGTCCAGTCATGTTTTCCATGAAGCCTGCGGTTTTCATGAATCCAGGCAACTGGTTCAGCCCATAATCCTTTCCAAACAATTTCTCTATGGCACTGATGAACATGACATTGAAACTGGTTCCATATCCCCAATAGCCATAACCCTCGGGATATACACCGTCGGGTCCATAATCATGCATGGGCAATACAATTGAGCTGATGGCCCGGTTGATGATTTCTTTTGCCAGTACAGGCTGGTCTTCATATATGGCCATCGCGCCATAGGTCATGCCGGCATTGCAGACCTGGTTCCAGTTGTGTTCAGCCTTTAACCAGCTGTTGTATTTTGACTCCATCGAAGGCTCCAATCCTTTTTTCAAGATGGCTTCTTTGATGATGGACTTTGATGCATCTGACAAATCGTTGTACAACCAATCATATCCAATGGCAACGGCCATGGTCATTTCCGCTACATCCAGGAAATGCGAAGGGTTCCAGTCGCTGAATCCTGCAATGGCAAGCATCTCTTTCTCAGCCCTCTCGAAGTATTTTTTTTCTGCTGTTGTTCTGTACGCATAGGACAGAAAGAAGAGCCTGCGCAGGGCCTCTCTTGATTTGTCCAACAAGCGTCTTCCAATCTGAATTCTTTGAACAGGTGCAATGGTAATCAGCCTGTCAGATTCATTGATGATGGCCTGATGGGTATTGGCCCAAACGGTGTCTTTTCCGATGCTCAATTTGATGTTGGCTTCTTCCCCATTCAGCATCAGGATGCGGGGATGGGCTTGCATGTTTTTGATTTCGCCAATATGGTCGGTTTGTGCAGTTGCTGTCTGTTGGATGATGATGAACAACAGGAAAAATTTGCACGACTTCAACAATGTATTCATGGTATATGGGTTCGTTTGATTTTTAAATTTTTTTTAGCTCAAATAATTGTAGATAAAAGGTACTCATTTTTTCTTTCACATTTTGATAATGTTGGAATAACATCTTTACAACATGTAGCAGTTATGTTCGCGTTTGGATTTTACTTTAATCATTCTAACTGATTTTATGACTAAAAAAGTATTTGGAATTTATAGCATAATAATAATTTTTGTCTTATTGGGTTTTGTTGCCAATGGTCAATCAATTTTATTGAACGGGAGGGTTACAGGCAGCCAGGGTGTTGTAATTTCTGGTGTCAATGTTCAGCTTGTCGGTAAAAATGCAGGGACAATTTCTGATGATAAAGGAAATTTTAAAATTTCTGTAGGATCTCCAAATGATCGTCTGGCATTTTCTGCGATCGGTTATATACCCAAGGAAATTGTTGTTGGAAACGCCACTACAATTGAAGTGGTATTGCAAGAGGATAATCAAACTTTGGGAGAAGTTGTTGTCACTGCATTGGGTATCAAGAGGGCTGAAAAGTCTTTGGGTTTTGCAGCACAAACCCTTCAGTCCAAGGCTTTATTGGACGCAAAAACAAACAATTGGATCAATTCAATTTCTGGAAAAGTTGCCGGCCTCAATATACAAGGGGTAGGTGGAGGTCCAATGGGATCTTCTAGAATCACGCTGCGTGGAGAGTCTTCTTTGAATTTGGATAATAATCAGGCATTGATTGTAGTAGATGGTGTGCCTATTTCAAGTAAAATAACAGGTACTGGTTTCAATTCACACTTATCTGCTGACAGCCCAATCGATTATGGGTCTACCGTTTCTGATTTAAATCCAGATGATATAGAAACAGTAACTGTCCTGAAAGGGCCTGGCGCAACTGCATTGTATGGCAGCAGGGCAGCAGGTGGTGCCTTGGTTATAACAACCAAAACTGGAGCTAGGAAGGACAAAGGAATAGGTGTTACTTTAAATTCAAATTTCAATATTGAGCAAGTTAACCGTTGGCCTGATTATCAATTTGAATATGGTGAGGGCAGAACAAGTACCTATTATTCTTATCTAAACAGTGCAGATGGGATCAATACAAGCACAACCGCAGCAGCAGGAAGGGCTTGGGGTCCAAAATTCAACGGTCAATCATATTTTCAATACAATCCTTTAGACCCAGACGGAAAGCCCACAGAAAGAACACCTTGGGTTGCTTATGATGATTATATCTCAGGCTATTTCCAAACCGGACGCACTTTTTCAAATAGCATCTCTCTGGATGGTGGTACAGAAAAAGGATCAGCTCGATTTTCTTTTACCCATCTAAAGAATGAATGGATTATTCCCAATACAGGTTTTGAGCGTATCAATGCCGCTTTATCAGTGAGCCAACAACTTTCGAGTAAATTAAAAATAACGGGGAAGGCAAACTATACGAACAAAAAAAGTGAAAATCTTCCTGCTGCTGGTTATAACAACCAATCACTCATGTATTTTGTTATTATAGGTCCAGCACCCAACGTTAAACCATCATGGTATAAGCCATATTGGACTCCCGGATTGGAAGGTGTAAAACAAAAAAATCCATTCAATCCCGGTCCTGATAATCCTTATCTAGACATGTATGAGATGCTCAATAAAATGAACAAGCATGGCTTTATAGGAAATATTTCAGCCAGTTATCAACTCACCAATGACCTGGAATTGATGCTTAGGTCTGGTTTGGACATGTCTTTTGAATATCGTTCACAGCAGAGGCCATTTAGCATGACCAAATATCCGAGGGGAATGTTCCGTGAACAAAATGTGTTTAGCTATGAATCCAACACAGATTTTCTTTTGTCATATAAAAAATCATTGGCACATAAATTGAGTTTCAACGCATCTGCCGGTGCAAATGCAATGAGTCAGACATATGATTTTGCTGGGCTTTATGCAGATCAGCTGGCCCAACCGGGGGTATATCAAATTTCAAACAGCTTGGATCAGGCAGTGGCCGATCCTTTCAAAACAAAAAAAGCCATTTATAGTATTTACAGCGCTGCACAGCTTGCATTTGATGAAAAAATATTTCTCGATGTTACTGGAAGAAACGATTGGTCTAGTACCCTACCATTTGCGAATAATTCATTTTTTTATCCTTCGATAAGCAGTAGTTTCATTTTGAATGAAATGTTTAGATTGCCTTCTGCTATTTCATTTGCTAAACTAAGGGGATCTTGGGCACAGGTTGGTAATGACACCAGGCCTTATCAAACAAATCGTTATTACGACAGGATTTACAGCAATAGTTTTACAAATCCTTCAACACTTTATAATGCAGATTTAAAGCCAGAAATTACATCCAGCTACGAGATTGGATTGGATTTACGTTTGTTAAACAATAGGATAGGTTTTGATTTTGCCATGTTCAACAACAAAAGCCGCAATCAAATCCTTGCTGTTCCTTTGGACCCTACTTCTGGATTCTCAAATGCCTTGATCAATGCAGGTTTGATCAATAGCAAAGGCATAGAGCTTAAATTAACTAGCAAAATTATCAAGAATAAAAACTTCTCTTGGAACAATACCTTGCTATGGTCTCGCAACAGAAGTTATGTGCTTGAATTGGCAAGCGGCATCACCAACCAAACCATTTATAGCCACAGTGGAAATGTAACCATTGAAGCAAGGGTTGGCGGTCTGATGGGAGACATGTATGGAAGAGGGTTTCAACGTTCCCCCGATGGTAAAATTGTATATGGCACAAATGGTTTGCCAGCACAATTGGACCCAACTATAAAAAAATGGGGTAATGCATTTGCTGATTGGAAGGGAAGTATTGCCAATGAGTTTATTTATAAAGGGTTAAAATTGAGTATTTTGATTGATGGACAAATGGGGGGCAGCATGTATTCGCAAACAAATCACAAAAACAATACATTGGGTAAAACCAAAGTTACCTTGCCTGGAAGAGATAATGGAATCGTAGGTGATGGTGTTGTGAAACAGGTGGATGGAAAATATACACCCAATGCCACAAATGTAGCAGCCAGTGCTTATTATGATAATTTTTATCAAATCAGCAATGCCGAAACAAATATTTTCGATGCAACTTTTGTAAAGATCAGAGAAGTTCGCTTTGAGTTTAACCTACCTCAACAATTTTTGCAGAAACTGGGAATAAAACAAACATCTGTTGCGTTGTTCGGACGTGATTTATTCAACTTTACGAAATTTCCTGGTTTTGACCCTGAGGGCGGAAACTTAAACAATGGAACCCTTACGCCTGGTGTCGAGCTAACACAATTCCCTTCAGCCCGTAATATGGGAGTAAACCTAACATTTAAGTTTTAATTGAACTCAAACAAGTGTAATGAAAAAAAATATTCAAAACAACAGAATTGTCATCTCAATGTTCTGCCTGATTTTTTTGGTATTCTCTGCTTGTACTAAAAAATTTGAAGAACTAAATACAGACCCTAACAGGCCTAAAAGTGTGAATCCGGGTGTTGTGTTAGGACAGCTTCAGTACAGGATTGTTAACAATGCAGTTTCAGCAGCAAGAAGTTTTACCCATGAACTTATGCAAGTGGACGCACCAAGGGCAAGCACAAGTGGGTTAGGGCTTCATCGTTATACAGTTAATCCAGGTGCCGCGGTTTGGTCATCATTTTACCAGAACATTACAGACATCGAAGATATTTATTCAGTTTCTGAAAAATTGAAAGAGAACAATTACAAAGCCATTGCATTGGTATATAAAAGTTGGGCATATTCTATTTTGACAGATTTGTATGGAGATGTTCCATATAGTCAGGCAATCAAGGCTACAGATGGCAAATTCAAGCCATCTTTTGATAAGCAGAAGGATATTTATGTTCAGATGTTAAAAGACCTCGAAACCGCAAATGGATTATTTGATGATACCAAAGCCTTGACTTATGGAGGTGATATGGTATATAATTCAAATGTTCTCACTGGAACCAAAAACGTTGGTATACAGATGTGGAAGAAATTCTCTAACTCTTTGCGGTTAAGGCTATTGCTCAGGATCATAAAAAGGGATGGTGAAATTGATGTAAAAACACAAATAAGAAACTTATTGTTGGAGCCTCTGAAGTATCCAACCTTTACTTCAAATGCTGATGATGCAATTTTCAGGTATCCTGGTACGTATCCTTTCTTTAATCCTTATTACAATGCAAGAACTTTGGATTGGAGAGAGGGTACGTATTTTACTGAGTTTTTCATCAATCAACTGAATGCAGTGCAAGACCCAAGGTTGCCAATTTGGGCTATACCCATTTCAGTAGCAGGCGTTCCAACCTTTAGGGGTATCAAGAGTGGGTATCCAACAACCTTAGAATATGTAGTTGGACAAAATTCAAGTTATACAGATGCTTTAAAAACTTTGCCACAACTAGGGGTTATGATGTCTTGGGCGGAAGTAGAGTTTATCAAAGCAGAATTGGCATTAAATGGGTTTACTACTGGAAAAACTGTAAAAGCACATTATGATGCAGGAATTTCAGGTTCTATCGTTCAATGGGGTGCAACTGTTCCGGCAGGGTTCCTTGCAAAAAAAGGGGTCGCATTGGATGAGACTACCAGTAAAGATGCCCAGCTCCAACAAATAATGCTCCAAAAATATTTTGCTTACTTTTTTGTAGATTATCAATCATGGTTTGAAAAAAGAAGAACTGGATACCCTGTACTTCCACGTGGAACGGGTATTCCAACCGCCAATAATTTCCCAAGTAGGGTGCCTTATCCAACTTATTTGCAATCACTCAATCCAGAAGGACTGGCAGCAGCAATAACATCGATTGGACCTGATGTAAGTGCTACAAAACTGTGGTGGGAAAAATAAGATAATTTTTACGTTAAATTTAGACATGAAAAAGTTTCTTCTTTTTATTCTTTCCTCAATTTGTTTGGCATCTTTTGGTCAGCAAAATACAAATGCCCCAAGTAACGGTTCATATACTTTACCCAACGGTTGGTCTTTAACGCCTGCTGGAAGGGCATTGGAATTGGGAGATTTCCCCCTTAATATTGCAGTGACTCGGTCTGGAAAATTGATGGCAGTTACTAATAATGGTCAAGGTGTACAAAGTATCCAATTGATAGACCCGCAAAAGGAATCTATTCTTGATAAAATTGTCATTCCAAAATCATTCTATGGATTAAAATTCAGTAAAAACGAAAAATTTCTTTACGCCTCAGGTGGAAATGATAATCGAATCCTTCAATATGCCATACAAAGCAACAAATTGATTTTAAAAGACAGCTTGGTTCTGGGTAATCCTTGGCCCAATAAAATTTCACCAGTTGGGATAGAAATTGACGAGAAAAGAAGGTTAATCTACACGGTTACGAAAGAAAACAATGCCCTTTACATTGCCGACATTACAAAAGTTAATCCAATAGATTCAATCAAGCTTGGCCATGAAGGATACACTTGCATACTTTCTCCAGATAATAGCATCTTGTATATTTCATTATGGGGTGGTAAAAAAATAGCTTTATTTGATACTGAAAAGAAAAAGATATTTGCAGAAATCTCCGTTTCTTACAATCCAAATGAATTAATCTTAAACAAGGATGGCACCCTCCTATATGTTGCCAATGCTGGTGATAACAGTGTTTCTGTAATAAGCACCAAAGAACGCAAAGTAATTGAAGTGTTAGATGCAGCTATTTATCCCAACTCTCTTGTTGGGTCAGTTACAAATGGGTTGGCACTTTCCGAAGATGAAAAAACCTTGTTTATTGCCAATGCTGATAACAATTGTCTCGCGGTTTTTGATGTAAGTAAAAAAAGAGAGAGCATCTCAAAAGGTTTTATACCTGTTGGATGGTACCCAACTTGCGTGCGTGTTGTAGGAAAAAAAATATTTGTATCCAATGGCAAAGGATTTACATCATTTGCAAACCCCAAAGGTCCTCAGCCCATTTTTACAGGCATCAAATCTGAATCTCATTCAGGGGAAGATACACGTGGACAGTATATCGGAAATTTAATGAAGGGTTCCCTTAGTATTGTTGATATGCCCAATGATGCTTTGCTAAAAAAGTATTCCCAAATGGTATATCTCAATTCTCCTTACAATAAGGGAAAAGAACTATCACCGGAAGGAGAAGTAAATAATCCCATTCCATCTAAAGTTGGAGATCCTTCACCTATAAAACATGTTTTTTACATATTGAAAGAGAATAGGACATATGATCAAGTTTTAGGAGATGTCAAAGAGGGAAATGGTGATACTTCATTGTGTTTGTTTGGCAATAAATACACTCCCAATCAACATAAAATAGCAAAAGATTTTGTGCTGTTAGACAATTTTTATGTGGATGCCGAGGTGAGCGCCGATGGTCATAATTGGTCTTTGGGTGCTCACGCCAATGATTACCTTGAAAAAACATGGCCAACAGGTTATGGCAGAAGAGGTGGTGTAACCGAAGGCATGGGGCGAAGAAAGATAGCCAATGATAAAGATGGTTTTATCTGGGATTTTTGCAAGCGCGCAAATATTTCTTACAGAACATATGGTGTTTTTGCTGATGATAACAAAGGCAATATTCCCTCTTTGGATGCTGATCATGTGTGCAGCAAGTTTACAGGGTATTATAACCAGAAAGTCAGGGATACTGCCCGTGTTGCACAATGGAAGCATGATTTCGACTCATTGGTTGCTATACATTCCGTACCTTCTTTCAATTCAATTCGACTTGGTGCCGATCATACACAAGGGTTGGCTGTAGGTAAACCCTCGCCCTTTGCCTGTGTTGCAGACAACGACCTGGCTGTTGGTATGTTTCTTGAACATTTAAGCAATAGTCCCATCTGGGAAAAATCTGCAGTGTTTATCATTGAAGATGATGCACAAAATGGACCCGATCATGTTGATGCCCATCGATCTACCGCTTATTTGGCTGGCCCATTTGTAAAAAGAAATCATGTTGACCATACCATGTATACAACCTCAGGTATGTTAAGAACGATGGAGTTGATTTTGGGATTGACCCCGATGACACAATACGATGCAGCTGCTATGCCGATGTTCAAAAGCTTTACACCTAAACCCAATTTCACAAAATTTAATTCACTTGGGTCTAATGTCAATTTGGATGAATTAAATACTGCTTTTACTCCAACTGCCTTAAAATCAGAAAAACTTGTTTTTACTGAAGTAGACAGCAACGACGATAATCTATTCAACGAGATACTTTGGAAAGGAATAAAGGGCGAAGATGCAATTGTTCCAGTACCAAGAAGGGTTGGCTTTGTTTTACAAACCGCCAATCGTAAAGATTAGGAATTATAATAAGGACAGACTAGGTAACTTGATTGTGCTTTACCAAAAAGATCTTGGTCTGTTTAACGACAAAGACGCCTGATTAGTTCCTCATGCTTCGGAAATTGATTTGTTAGCGTGGCTACCTCCGCCAGTTCAAAATCTGCAAAATCAAAACCGGGAGCAACTGTACAGCCAACAAGCGCGAATGATCCAGGATCGCCTATGGGTTCTGAAGCAAACCAGGTATTTGCCGGAACAACCAATTGATAGGATTCTCCGTTGGTCATGTTGTCTCCAAGTTTCATGCAATCATATTGTCCATTGGGATGTATGACGTGAATGTTGAGCGGGCAACCCTCATAGAAATGCCATACTTCGTCGCTTTTGATGCGGTGAAATGCCGAAAAACTTCCTGTAGGCAGGAGAAAATAAATGGCAGTGGAAAAACTGCGGCTGCCTTCAAATCTTTCCGGTAAAGCCTCTTTGGCGATTTGTTCAGAAGCGGCATAGGTCTGTCTGAAAAAACCACCTTCAGGGTGGGGGAGCAGGTTGTAATGGTTGATCAGTGCCTGGATCTTGTTTTCGTTTTGTTCAATCATGATCCAATGTACAACCTAAAACAAAAAGCCCCAAGATTTTTCAAGGGGCTTTTGGGGACGGGACGTGTTTGAATAAATTATTATTCGGTTAGTTATAAATAAAAATTAAATACTGCTGAAACTTATTTGAAATAAAATAACTCTTTCAAATTGTTTACCTTGGTAGAAATAGAAAAGATGATGCGATTTAAATATACTTTCCCTTTACTCCTGCTAGTATTTTTCTTGAACGCAGCTGCGCAAAATAAAAAACAATCAGATAGCCCTAAAAAATCTAACACAATTGTTTCTAAAGAAACGATGGGGAAAGACTGGTCTGTTAGTGCAAAAAAGACAAATCAGCAAGTGATTTACCCTCCATCCAATATGCCCCGTGTAGACATACACACCCACATGGATTCAAAAACAAACTATGCAAAAGCCGTTGATTCAATGGACCAATGGGGTGGCACCATCAGTATTTCACTGGCGGGCTTATTTTGGGTGAAGGACAACAACGGAGACAAGGCGGGGCCGGCTAGTGTGCGGCAGATGCCTGGCAATGACATGGTTTATGTAAAGGAAAAACTGGATGACAGAATCCTTTTTGCTCCGGGGGCTTTCACAATACCCTCACAAGGAATTTGGTGGGGAGTTGACGAAATAAAAACCTTTAAAAAACAGGGATTTGTTGGACTCAAATTGTGGCCCCATGGTGCGATTCTTTCCAGTGCGATACCGATGATCCATGAACACCTTACTGAGGCCGGGAAGCAAGGCATGCCGCTGATTGGCTTCCACACCGGAGACCCGGGTAATTTGAAAGGAAACAGCGCTGCCTTCCCCAAATTTGAAGATGACGCGATTACAGTTGTTAAAAGTCATCCGCAAACAACCTTTATTTTTGCCCACGGGCTTTTTATGCTCGAAAATGACGAGGGGTTCGATAAACTGGCAGGAATATTTGATCATAACCCAAATGTTTTTGTGGATCTGGCTTTCACACACAATATGCGGCAGTTGGCAAATTATACAGTGAGCAAAGCCCGTGATTTTTATATCAAATACCGTGACCGTATTCTTTTCGGTTCCGATGTTTTTGAAGCAGGAGCCAAAGTGGAAAAGTTCCTGGATGAACGCAAGGTTCTTGAAACCAACCAGATAACCAACGGCTTGCACCGCGGCCCTATATTGGAGGGGTTTAACCTTCCGGATTCGGTGCTGAATCACATTTATTTTTGGAACGCTGCTCGACTGATTCCCCGGGTTCGGCAGGTGCTGGAATCCCGTAATTTCAAAATAGCGTATCAATTGGGCAGCTTCAAATTCGACAGGCTGCCGCCCGATATCACCGTGAACAAACTCACCTGCATCGAAAAACCTGGAGACATCACTGGCACGCTGGGCAGTGTGACGCAAAGCCTGGATGTGGAAATAGGAGGCAAGGTTTACAAGGGCGTTGATAACATGGATGGCACCTGGAAGCTTCCCGGAAAAAGGATTGCCAAACTCCCTGCGGGAACATATGATGTAAAAGTTACCGCGAAAAATTCTATCGGACTCGTCCGGACTGATTCAACCGTAAACGAGCTGACAATAACAGCCCGGCCTCGATAGGATTGATGCATTCGTTGGTGCTTCGCTATTTGCTTGAATTAAAATCTTATATTGAAGATGATGATAATTAAACTAAAAACCACATTGCCATTATTGCTTGCAGTGCTTTTCATGCAATCAATTGTCCGCGCCCAGGCTAAAAAACCCAATATTGTTTTCTTCCTGGTGGATGATTTAGGATGGACAGATGTAGAACCATTTGGGACTTCATTTTATGAAACTCCCAATATTAAAAAGCTCGCTGAAGAATCAATGGTATTTACCAATGCTTATGCGGCCTGTCCTGTTTGCAGTCCTACCCGGGCTTCTATCCTTACCGGCAAATATCCCGCTGGTACGGGAATTACAGATTTTATTGAAGCAGAACGCACACAACCTGTAAAATGGAGCCGCAATACTCCACTTATACCCCCAATGAATAAGGACCGGCTGAGCTTGGATGAATTTACATTGGCCGAGGCCTTAAAAACAGCCGGGTATAAAACATGCTTTGCCGGTAAATGGCATTTGGGTCCGGAAAGTTATTGGCCCGAAAACCAGGGTTTTGATTTCAATTTTGGCGGGCACAATGTCGGACAACCGAAAAGCTATTTTTCTCCTTACAAAAATCCCCGGCTGAGTGATGGTCCCGTGGGGGAACATTTGCCGGATCGGCTTGCAAAGGAGACCAGCAGCTTTATTGCTGATAACAAGGAGTACCCCTTTTTTGTATACTTTTCATTTTATTCGGTACATACCCCTTTAAAGGCGAGAAAGGATCTTGTTGATAAATATGAAGAAAAAAAAGCTAGGCTTGCTTTGTTGGATGCGTTTTCAAAAGAAGGAGAAAGGAAGCTTCGAATCGTACAAAGCAATACCACCTATGCAGCCATGGTGGAAGCGATGGATGAAGCCATCGGTAAAGTCATAAATAAATTAAAGGAACAGGGTGTTTATGATAACACGATAATAATATTTTTTTCGGACAACGGTGGATTGTCAACATCCGAAGGTCATCCGACTGCTAACCTGCCATTGAGAGCCGGAAAGGGTTGGTTATATGAAGGCGGTATCAGGGAACCCTTGATAATTAAATGGCCAGAAATAACCAGGGCGGGAAGTGTTTCTCAGGTTCCGGTTATCAGCAATGATTTTTATCCAACCTTATTGCAGGCAGCCGGACTTCCATTGTCTCCAAAGCAACATACCGGTGGAGTCAATATAGTGCCATTGCTAATGAGTAAAAAGATAAAAAACAGGGCCTTGTACTGGCATTATCCTCATTATGGTAACCAGGGTGGTTCACCAGGCGCTGCAATACGTGAGGGAGATTGGAAGTTGATACGATGGTATGAAACGGGTAAAGAGGAATTGTACAATCTTAAGCAGGATATTGGCGAGATGAATAACCTGGTAGTAAAAGATGCGAAAATTGCCCAAAAACTATCTTTAAAATTAGACGCCTGGTTAAAAAACGAGAAAGCTGTTTTTCCTGAAAAAAATCCCAATTATGTGAAGTAGATTCTATGGGTCAGCAGCATATCTGAAATGTAACAGGGCCCTTGTGATTCAAGTGAAGCTTACTACAAAGGCAAAAAAGAAATTGTATTTTTAAGTCAACATACCGTTAATCAAATCATCAAATTTAAACCAGATGCCGTGCTTAAAACAATAATTATTTTGATATCAGGCTTTCTTCTGCTTGCTTTTTCTGA
>JAIPBY010000027.1 GCA_021738605.1 Chitinophagaceae bacterium
GCAAAAAAAGAACTCAACCTGTTCATCGTTGGCACTGGAAATGTTGGAAAAAAATTGATAGAACAAATAAGAAAACAAGCAGATAAAATCGGAGAACTACACAAGATCAAGATGAATGTTGTGGGACTCTGCAATAGCAGAAAAATGATTATTCAACAGCAAGGAATTAATCTTGAACAATGGGAACAAACACTGGGCAGTGGAGAGGATTCTTATCCATCAGGATTCGCTGATCAAATGACAGCGCTCAATCTTAGGAACAGTGTATTGGTAGACATCACTGCCAATGAAATAATTCCAGGTCTTTATGCAAGCCTTTTGAAAAAATCCATGTCTGTAGTGGCATGTAACAAAATTGCAGCCTCAGACCATTACTTGCGATACAAAGAGCTGAAGGAGCTTGCCATTTCCTACAACTGCAAATTCCTTTTTGAAACCAATGTAGGAGCAGCATTGCCCATCATCAGTACCTTGAATGACATCATCAAAAGTGGAGACAAAATAAACAAGATAGAGGCTGTGTTGAGCGGAACCCTCAATTTTGTATTCAACAACTATAACGGAAGCAGGCCTTTTTCATCTGTTGTGAGAGATGCGCAAGATCAAGGTTTTACAGAACCTGACCCGAGGCTTGACCTCAGCGGAAAAGATGTCATGCGCAAAATCATGATCTTGTCCAGAGAGGCTGGAGTGGAGATGGAAATGAAAGATATCCAATGCAACGGCTTCCTTCCGGAAACCTGCATGAATGGTTCAGTAGCCGATTTTTATCAGGAGATGGAGAAGCACGAAGCCCATTTCAAATCCTTACTGGACCAAGCCAATGCAAACAATGCCAAACTCAAGTTTGTAGCCAGTTTTGAAAATGGAAAGGCTACTGTGGGTCTGCAACAGATCAAGCCAGAAAGCGATATGTTTCACTTGTATGGAAAAGACAATATTGTACTTTTTTATACCGAAAGGTATGATCAGCAACCACTGGTTATCAAGGGTGCAGGAGCAGGAGCAGAAGTAACAGCCAGTGGCGTATTTGCAGACGCAATCAGAACCATCAACAACTAAACCATGAACATCCAAAAGATAAGCATCAAATCTCCGGCAACCATTGCCAACCTGGTTTGTGGATTCGACATCCTGGGCCTCGCATTGGAAGAACCTTACGACATCATGACCCTGGAGAATACGGATCATCCCGGCCTGGAAATCGTACATATGGATGACCATGGATTACCCACTGATCCTGAGCAAAATGTTTCTGGCGCGGCATTATTGGCCATGATGGAAGAATTGCCTGAAGTTCCAAACTGGAAACTGACCATCGACAAAAGAATCAAACCTGGCAGCGGTTTGGGATCCAGTGCTGCAAGTGCTGCCGGTGCGGTTTTTGCAGCCAATAAATTACTGGGCAACCCTTTTAGCAATGAAGACCTCATCAGGTTTGCCATGTTCGGAGAAAAAGTGGCCAGTGGCGTAAAACATGCCGACAACATAACGCCTTGTCTGCTGGGTGGCGTGACACTGATTCGATCCATTCATCCATTGGACATTATCCCTCTTTCCGCCCCAGAACTTTTCATCACAGTGGTTCATCCACAGATTGAAGTGCGCACTGCTGATGCCAGACAAATACTCAAAAAAGAAGTGCCGTTGAAGCAGGCCATCAAGCAATGGGGAAATATTGCAGGATTGGTTGCAGGGCTGATGCAAGGAGATCATGCATTGATTGGACGATCATTGGAGGATGTCATTATTGAACCAGTAAGGAGTATCCTCATCCCAGGATTTGAGGAAACCAAACGAAGAAGCCTGGAGGCTGGTGCACTCGGCGGTGGAATTTCTGGCAGCGGACCTTCCATTTTCATGCTCAGCAAAGATGAGAAAACTGCAGCAGCAGTTGAGCAAGAGATGAACAAGGTCTACACCACAATTGGTATTGATTACAAAACCTACCTGACGAAATTGAACGTAAGTGGCATCACCATTATATAAAATGATATCATGAGATATTTCAGCCTAAACAATAACCATCATTATGTTGACTTCAAGGAGGCAACCTTGCAAGGAATGGCACCCGATGGAGGCCTTTACTACCCGGAATCAATTCCGGTATGGAACAATAATTTTATCAAGAACCTTAAAAGAAAATCAAAGCTTGAAATAGGCTTTGAAATCATGGCTCCTTATGTTGGGAATACCATTCCCGAAAAAGAATTGTACAGCATCGTTGAAGAAACACTAGACTTTGAATTCCCATTGCAACCCATCAGCGAAAACATATACAGCCTGGAGCTCTTTCATGGCCCAACCCTTGCGTTCAAGGATGTTGGCGCAAGATTTCTCAGCCGCTGCATGGGTTTTTTTGCAGGAAAATTGGCAAAGAAAATTATTGTATTGGTTGCGACGAGTGGTGATACAGGCGGTGCAGTGGCAGCTGCATTCCACAACATCCCCGGAACGGAGGTGATCATCCTTTATCCTTCGGGCAAAGTAAGTCCGGTACAGGAAAAACAACTGACTGCCCTTGGAGGAAACATTCATGCCCTTGAAATTGAAGGAGATTTTGATGACTGCCAAAAGCTTGTAAAAATGGCTTTTCGAGACGAGGAGCTGAAGAAAAATATTTTGCTTACTTCTTCCAACTCCATCAATGTTGCCCGTTGGTTGCCCCAGCAAATATATTATGCACTTGCCATGACGCAGTGGGATAAAGGCCATGAACCTGTTGTTGCCGTACCAAGTGGCAACTTTGGAAACCTTTGTGCCGGAATTGTTGCAAAGCAATCAGGATTGCCGATTGGCCATTTCATAGCAGCCTGTAATGCCAATGATGTTTTCACAGCATACATTAACACTGGAACATACCATCCAACCTCAGCCGTTCCTACCCTTTCGAATGCTATGGACGTAGGAAACCCCAGCAATTTTGCCAGAATTCTTACCATGTTTCAACATGATTATCAGCGGATTAGAGAAATGATCAGCAGCATCGCGGTAAGCGATGTTGAAACATTGAGCACAATAAAGGATGTTTTCGAAACCTACCAGTACGTTTTAGACCCGCAT
Source organism: Chitinophagaceae bacterium (assembly GCA_021738605.1). Taxonomy (GTDB): domain Bacteria; phylum Bacteroidota; class Bacteroidia; order Chitinophagales; family Chitinophagaceae; genus Pollutibacter. The sequence goes on from JAIPBY010000027.1 coordinate 3,064, forward strand.
GCAGCAGTTGCTTACAAGGCGCTTCAAGACTATTGTTTTGGACACCCTGGTCAGAAAGGATTTATTCTTGGTACGGCACACCCTGTAAAATTTCCAACAGTAGTTCAGGAAGCCATTGGTTATTCCCCTGCTATACCCCAAAGCCTGGGTGCCCTCATGAAAAAAATCAAAACTGCCTGCCTGATTCCGCCCGAATATGCCATTTTCAAGTCCACATTATTAAAAATTTTAAAAAATTTATAATCCAGCTAAAATTCTGTTGTTTTGTTTAAAAAAAGTAGTAAATTTAATAAACGAAAAAAAATAAACGGATTTTGAACTTTTTTTTGTGATAGTGGTTTTAACAAATCGTGTATATCGGATAGTGTTGCCTTTTTAAAAGCTTGTCATTTTTTAACCAAAACAATACACAATGAGTCCATTTTTCCTCGAGGCCGTTGCGGCCGACAATTACGTTGCTTTTACATTTTTCGTTGGCACCATGGCCATGATGGCAGCATCGGTTTTCTTTTTTCTTGAGCTGAACAACACTGACAAAGCATGGAGGACATCCGTACTTGTGTCAGGATTGATCACCTTCATTGCTGCAGTACACTATTATTACATGAGAGGTTACAACCTCGAGAATGATGGTGCATCACCAACCTTCTTCCGTTATGTAGACTGGTTGTTGACTGTTCCTTTGATGTGCGTTGAGTTCTACCTGATTACTAAAAAATCTGGTGGTACAACTGGGCTTCTTTGGAAACTGATCTTTGCTTCAGTAGTAATGCTTGTAACTGGCTATTTCGGCGAAACCATCTACAGAGACCAATCTGTTCTTTGGGGCGTAATCAGCGGTGCTGCTTATTTCTACATCGTTTATTTGGTATGGTTCGGAGAAGTTGCCAAATTGGCTATTGCTTCATCACCAGCTATTGCAAAGGCCAACAAAACTTTGGGTTGGTTCGTACTCGTAGGATGGGCAATTTATCCTTTGGGTTACATTGTTGGTACACCAGGTGGTTTGTTCGGTGTAACTGCTGATGCGCTCGGTATCGGTGGCCTGAACATGGACATCATTTACAACATCGGTGACGCTGTAAACAAAATTGGTTTCGGTCTTGTCATCTATGCACTCAGCCGTTCTGAGTCAAAATAAAAGAATCTACATGATTTAAGAGAAAGGCCTATGTTGATCATAGGCCTTTCTCTATTTAAAGAACGGTTCATGAAAAAAACAGTGGCCAAAAGCAACTTTAGTCGAATCACCTGGATCAATGCGTTGATTGGATTGATTCTTTTTGCATGGCAGCAATATGATGGAGAAATTCCATTGAAAGTTCAACTGATGTATTTTGCCATCATGATTGGAGCTACTGGAATACCCCACGGTGCGTTGGACCATGTCATTGCAAAAACAAGTGCCATCAGCACTGGTAAAAATTTCAGCATTCAACAATTTCTTGGTAGATATGTCCTCGCCATTCTGGTCTACTCAGCTGCGTGGATATTTTTTCCTGGCATGAGCTTGGTCATTTTTCTGCTCATTTCAGCCTGGCATTTCGGAGAGACCGATCTCTCGAATGCAGATGATACATGGCCCTGGAACCTAAGCCGTCTGTTATGGGGAAGCCTTGTGCTCATGATCATCCTTTTGTCCCATTTTGATGAAACAACTTCGGTTGTTTTGCGCATCACGAAAGGTTCAGCTGTGGCACAAACAACCATGGAACATATAAGGGTCAATGGCCTCTATTATTTTGGTGTGGCGGCAAGCCTGTTTTTCGCCATTGCAGCCATTGCCAACCGGAAAAACAAGATCAAGATTTCGATCCAATATACCATCAACCTTCTTGTCATTCTTTTGCTCTGCTCTCAGCTCCCACTGCTCCCCGCTTTTGCCTTGTATTTTGGGGGGTGGCATGCCATCAAATCCTTTGAAATCATTTTCAAATTTTTACATGAGGCAAAAGAAGAGATGGCAGCCAAGCCCTTGACCTTGTGGAAGAATGCACTCCCCATGACATTTCTCGCTGCAGTTGGTTTTATTTTCATGGCCTTTATCTGGAAGGGCACCGGATTGAAAATGGATCCACTCCCTGCCATCTTCATTTTTCTATCCATCATCACATTGCCGCACCTTGATGTAATGGACAAGTTGATCAACCGCCAATCTAAGCAATGATCTTATCTTAAAATCTGAATACAGCTATCTTTGCAGCATGTCCACAATCAACATTCGGCCGATCAGCATAGCAGACAATCCACTGATTGCCACCATCATCAGGTCTTGTCTTACAGAATTTGGGGCCAATAAGCCGGGAACCGTTTACTACGATAAAACAACAGACCAACTCTTTGAACTTTTTCAGGAAAATGGAGCAGCTTATTTTATTGCTGAGCAGGAAGGAAATATAGTGGGTGGCGGTGGAATTTTCCCCAGTCCGGGTTTACCTGCTGGCACCTGTGAACTGGTAAAAATGTACCTCCTTCCAACGGCCAGGGGAACGGGCATAGGGGCAATCCTGATGAACAAATGCATGAGCAAAGCAAAGGAAATGGGGTTTGTTTCTATGTACATTGAAACCCTTCCAGAGCTTAAAAAAGCGATATCGGTGTATGAAAAATTTGGTTTCAACTATCTTGATAAGCCCTTGGGAGACACTGGACATTTTGGCTGTTCTGTTTGGATGCTGAAATCACTCTGATCAGGCATGTAGCTTGACCTCATAAACTGGACTGAATAAATATACTTTCCCTGTTGTCAGCTCAACAGCCTTGATGCGTTTCCTGACCTTCTCTTCCCTTCTGAATACCCTGTTATTCTTGATCACAAAGAGAGAACCGATAGGCAATTCTTCAACAAGACAATGCCCTTCTTTCACCGGATCATATTTTCTCAGAACCCTCATCAGTGCATCATCAGCACAAGAACTTGCGGCAGGATTCTTTAAAGAGATGAACAATTGATGTGCAATATCTTCTGGGAAAAGCCTGGACTGTAAAAATTGTTTCAGCAGATCAGAGAATTGACTTTTCCATTCTTGGCCATGTGATGCCACTTTATGGCCAAAACGCATGAACGTAATAAGATGGGCCAACTCATGCAACAAGGTTATTAAAAAAGCATAGGGATTGAGGTTACCGTTTACGGTGATCCTGTGTGCTTTATCTGCATGGGCATTCCGGTAATCTCCCAATACCGACTGACGGGATCGTGTAATCGTCAGGTGCACCTTGTAATGCAACAAAAAGGGCTCCACCAGAGGAAAAGAACCGGGAGGAAGAAAATCGGCCAAAGACCCTAATGGTGCTTCATTTTTTGACATGATCAATCTTTTTTGACCAAGGCAAGAAGTCCTTTCACCTCCAAATAAGTATACACCAGATAGGTAAACATGCTGGAGAGAAGGGCTGGGGTATTCATGGCATTGCCCTTCCATTGAGCATAGGCTACCACTACCAGGGCAGCCAGCACCAATTTGATGATGAATGAACCATAAACTGATGACATGAATCCTGCAGTAGACTTTGATTGAAGCCCATTGTGCATCATCCAGAATGACACCAGTGTAAGTATGCAGATGAAAAGGTTACCAACCAGAAAAACATCCGTATCAAATCCCATTTTTTTTAGGGTCAAATAGAGGGAAGCTCCCAGAATATTGACGGCTACAAAAAAAATCAAAATCGGTCTGAGGGCTTTTCTCAAGTTCATGTATCCTTTTTATTTGTTTCGACAATGATTTTCACCAGATTGAAAACCACTGCCAAGAGCGGTAGTATCCAGATCAATATTGGAGAGCCAAAACCCGCCAGTGGGTCCAGCTTCCAACCTATGACAAGTGCAATGACGATGGATCCAAAAAACTGTGCGCCAAGGCCCATGTACCTCATCCAGGATCCGTCAGTTGATTTCTTTTTTGGGGGAATGGATGCCATATCAATCCTTTATCTCCTCCAATTCGGGAATGGCGATGACGGCGGTGTCCAAAATCAACTCAGCTTTTCCTGAAAGCACATTCCTTACATTTTCCCAATAGGCTTCTCTGTAAAGCATCTGCTTTTCCAATGAATCTGCACGCAACTTGAGATTTGTCAGCTCTCTTCTTTCTGATTGGCTGCCATAACCGGGTACATAATATTTCAAAGGAGTAAAACTGATCAATGCAGTTGTAAGAGCAACCAACATCACAAAAACAAAGCATGAAACGATGTATACACTCAGCCGGGTCAATTTAAACGTAACAACCTCCTCATAGGTATGGTCATTCATCACCACAAGCCTATACCTGTTGGTCAATCTTTTGAACCTGCTCTGGTTTGTGGTCTGGTCTGCCATTGGGGGAAATTGATGAAATCTGGGCATAAAGTTACTGTTAATTGGCAAAACAGGGCCGTTTAAAATGCAGGATTAACCGTATTTTTACATCCCTTGAAGCATGCTCAACACATTACCGTTTTTCATCTTGCGAGGCCATTCCTGGTTCTGGTGGGCTTGTTGTTGGCAATGGGGGTTCTCGCACAAGTAAATATCACCTATGACCTTGTAAAACCCAAGGCCTATGAAAATAGAAAGCTGGCATCGGAGCTGACCCCAGACAAGAAAATCAATCCCGTAAAAAGATTAAAGGAGAACATTGTCTCTCATTACAATTTCCACTTCAATGCTAACCAAAAGCTGACAAAGGTCGTTACCTCAGCCAAACAATCCAACAAAGACACCTTCACTACGCTGATTCCATTTTTCAATTACAGCCTAGATCAAACGGCACAACAACAACAGGAACTGGACTCTGTTGTGATCAAGGTCAACAATGGCATCTTGCTGCATGACCTCAGGAATGATTGGGTAGATGACCTTTATTTGCTGATGGGCCAATCCTATTTCTACCAAAAGAAGTTTGACTCTGCTTACGAAGTATTCCAATACATCAACTACAATTTCCAACCCCGCAGCAAAGATGAAATAGGATTTGAAAAGTCAATCGGTTCCAACGTCAACGCAGTGGGGAGTATTTTCAATATCGCCTCAAAAGAAAATAAATTTTCAACCCACCGGTTGGTCAGGAATGATGCGCTGCTTTGGATCATCAGAACACAGTTGGAAATGGGAAATGAAGATGATGCAAGTGGCATGATTGAAACCCTTTATCACGACAACCTATTTCCCAAAAGATTAACCGACAAATTAGCTGAGTTAAAAGCCTACCTGTTCTACAGGAAACAACAACCAGATTCTGCAGCGATTTACCTGGAAAAATCATTAGGGGCCTGTGAGGACCATGCAGAAGAATCAAGAAGACTTTTTCTGATTGCCCAGTTGTATGCAAGATCCAATCAATCTAAAAAAGCCGATGATTTCTTCGAGAAAGCTGTATCCCTCACCACAGATCCTGTCATGGAGGCCTATGCACGCATATACCAAATTGGATTGACGTTGAATGAAACAGATCAGGAAAAAAGAATTGATCAACATGTAAAGGCCTTGATCAACATGGCCAACAGGGAAAAATACGCGAACTACCGTTCCATCATTTATGCCGCCGCCGCAGAGATGGAAATGAAAAGAAAAAATATACCCAATGCAATTGAATTCCTGCTCAAAAGCAATGAATTCAATACAACGGACACCGATCTTAAAAACACAACGAATTTGAGTATTGCATCGCTTGCTTTCAGCACAAAGCAATATGAACTGGCCAAAAAATATTACGACAGCATCAACATTGGCAACCAAAAAGATCCTGAAGAAATCACCAGGAAAAAAAACATTGCCAACGCGCTGTTCGATGAGCTGAAAATAGTGAATACCGAAGATAGCCTGCAAGCCCTTGCTTCCCTGCCAGAGAAAGAAAGAGAAGCTGAATTGAAAACAATTCTGAAAAAATTAAGGAAAGAACAGGGATTGGATGAAAATGAGAAACAATCAGGCAGTACAGTTCCCAAAAATAATTTGCTGGATGACAATACAGCAAGCCTTTTTCCCGCAGAACAAAAAAAGGGAGAATGGTATTTCAACAACCCCTCACTCAAAGCACAGGGCAGCATCTCTTTCAAAAACAAATGGGGCAACAGGGCCAATGGAGACAATTGGAGAAGGGCGGCGGCCCTTAATGCGGCCATGCGGTCAAACCTCCCCAAACAAACTGGAGCTGACTCAAAAGCAACTGATACGATTGCAGCCGCTGATCTTTCCATCGAGACATTAAGGGAAAAACTTCCCATGACACCAGAGAAACTTGCAGCATCCAACGAAAAGAAATTTGAAGCCTATCAACAATTGGGGATCATTTACAAGGATAAGCTGGAAGACTGCAAGGAATCCATCACCTGGAATGAAAAATTGATCAACCAAAAGAGCAATATTCCCACTTTAGAAAAACTGTTGTTTGATCTCGCCTATTGTTACCGTCAAACCGGAAGCAACTCCAAGGCCCTGTTTTATCAATCCCAATTGGCAGAAAAATTTCCAGCAAGCGAGATGAACAAGATGTTGCGTGACCCTTTGAGCATCAGCAAGGCAAAAAATGAAAAGACCAAAGAAGTTGCACAACTTTATGACAAAGTGTACGATCTTTTTCTTTCAGGAAAATTTGAATTGGCGCGTGCAGAAAAAAGAAAAGCAGATTCGCTTCATGGAGAGAACAATTGGTCACCACAATTGCTGTACATCGAAGCTGTCTATTACATCAAAAACAAACAAGACAGCCTTGCCATCGATGCATTGAACAAGATTCCTTCCCTTTATCCAAACTCTCCTGTTGCCATGAAAGCAGGACAACTGGCTGATGCCCTGAACAGAAGAGAAATCATTGAAAACGAGCTCCGCTCCATTTCGGTATCAAGAAAAACAGAAGACAGCATCAAATGGGTTGACGACAGCCCTCTTCCAAAGGCCAAAGAAACCAAGATAAAGACGGAGCCTTCGCAAAGACAGGTGGTACAAGCCCCTGTGGTGGCTAAAACAAAAACAGATACCACGGCATTTAAAGCCCCTGTTATAGAGAAAAAAGCAGATGGATTTGTGTACAATCCAACTGAGCAATATGGGGTTTTACTTTTACTGAAGGATGTTGATGTTGTTTACATTAATGAAGCCAAGAGGGCGTTGACCAGGTACAATGCAGAACGGTATGCAGGGAGTCAATTAACCTTGCGCAATGATAAAATCGGGGAATCACCATACATTCTTATCAGCGTATTTGCCAATGCGGGAGAGGCACTGGGCTATGTAGAGAAAACAGCCCCAATTGCCTCGAAAGAGGTGTTCCCCTGGCTGCCCGTTGAAAAATATACCTTTGTCATCATCTCTCCCAACAACCTGAAAAAGGTGCTGGAGGAAAAAGTTACCGGGCCCTATCTCCAGTTCATCAGGGCACAGATTCCTGGAAAATTTTAAGGTTTCGTTTTCCTTAAAGACAGGGCTTTTATTTAGCTTTACCCCATGAAGGATCATCTGAAAAAGAGCAGTGAAACATCCAAGCCAGTCAGGGTTTTTTGGAAATTTTTCCTCTACGCCTGGAGTGTTGTATTCTTGTTGATTCTTTTGATTTATGTTGGGCTCTTTGGAAAACTTCCGTCTATTGAAGAACTTGAAAACCCTTCTATGATGTCATCCTCCGAAATTTATGCGGATGACGGAACGATGATGGGAAAGTTTTACCTGAAGGACAGGATCAATGTGAAATACCAGGACATCTCACCCAATGTAATCAGGGCCCTTGTTTCTACAGAAGATGAACGATTCTATGAGCATTCTGGAATCGACATCAAAAGTCTGCTGCGTGCAATTGTCTTTCTTGGCAGTGAAGGTGGTGCCAGTACAATCACCCAGCAAACTGCCAAAGCCTTGTTGGGTCAACAGAGCAGCAAAAGTGTTACCAGGATCATTGAGAAGCTCAAGGAATGGATTGTAGCCATTCGCCTTGAAAGCAACCTTACCAAAGAGGAAATCATCACCTTATACCTGAACATGGTGAATTACGGGGATGAGACCTATGGTATCAGGAATGCCGCCAAAACCTATTTCCAGAAGGAGCCAGGACAACTTGCGGTTGAAGAGGCCGCCGTATTGGTTGGTTTGCTCAAGGGCAGCACAAGATACAATCCAAGGCGTAATCCAAAGGCTGCCATGGCCAGGCGCAATACCGTTATTGACCAAATGGTGAGAAACGAAGTATTGACCAAAGAAGAAGCAAGGGCGATAAAAATTGCACCTATTCAACTGAAATACCAGAAACTGGACGAAAATTCGGGTATAGCTCCCTATTTCCGGGAAATACTGAGAGAAGAATTGAAGAACTGGTGCAAGGAAAATGAAAACCCTGTAACTGGAGAACCCTATGATATCTACAAGGATGGATTGAAAATATTCACAACCATCAATCCAAGGATGCAGGAGTATGCAGAAATAGCGGTTTACAGGCATATGCAGAACCTGCAAAAGGTCTTCAGCAGCCAATACAATATCAAGGATGGATCGACCTGGAAAACCCCTGAGGGTAAAGCAGTGATGACAAATGCCATGAGGCAATCTGACCGGTGGAGGAACCTCAAGGATGATGGGCTGGATGAGGAAGAAATCAAAAAAAGCTTCATGGAACCTGTGAGGATGAAGATCTTCTCATGGAATGAAAAAAGAGAGACAGATACCATGATGTCTCCAATTGATTCCATCCGCTACCACAAGCAAATCATGCAGATTGGTCTGCTGTCCATGGACCCACAAACAGGCGAAGTCAAAGCCTGGGTTGGAGGAAGCAATTTCAGAAGGTTCAAGTTTGACCACGTAAACATCAAAACAAAAAGGCAAGTGGGATCAACATTCAAGCCCATCCTTTATACACTGGGTGTAATGAATGGATACAAACCCGAATCCATTTTCCCTGGCGGTCCCATCAACATGGGTGGAAAAATGATTGAGGGAGATGGTGGCCCGATGGCTGTCTGCCTTGCATTTTCAAAAAACCCAGGCGCAGTCTACCTCATTAATCAACTGGGCGTTCAGCGTACCGTTGAATTTGCCAAACAATGTGGAATTGAAAGCAAGATCCCCCCCTATCCATCCATTGCACTCGGTTCTGCGGATCTCTCCTTGTTTGAAATGGTTCAAGCCTATAGCATGTTTCCTGGAAGGGGATTCAATGTTAAACCCTATTTTATTAGCCGTATTGAAGACAGGAATGGCAATGTGCTGGCCTCTTTCAGGTCAGAATCAAGGGAAGTGATCAGCGAGAGTGAAGCCTATATCATGACCAAGATGCTTCAGGGCGTAGTTGATTTTGGTACTGGAAGGGCTTTGAGGGGCGCATATGGCATCAGTGGGCAAGTTGCGGGTAAAACCGGAACTACCAACGACAATGCTGATGGTTGGTTCATTGGGTTCAGCCCTCAACTTTTATCTGGAGTATGGGTTGGATGTGACGACCCCTTCCTTAGAATGCTTTACACTTCAGGAGGTTCGCAGATGGCCATGCCAGCATGGGCCTATTATTATCAGCAGGTCTTCAATGACAAAAGCCTGAATATAGACCCGGGGGCAGCATTCATCCCTCCAGCAAGCATGCAAAACGAGATTATATTTGACTATAACCAAGCCATAGATGGGCAGGAGTTGCTACCTGTAGAAGGTGAAGATGGCAGCAAGTCTGGAGAATATATTGAAATTCCCATCAGCAGTGGCAAAGAGAAAGTTGTCACCGAATCACAAAAATTTGAAGACCCCTCTATCCCACAGGAGGCACCCAAACCAACTCCTGTACCGGTTAAAGAAAATGTCCAGCCTACCAAAGATAGTGTTGAAAGAAAGCGCGGAGGATTGTTGAAAAGGGTATTTGGTAAAAAACAATAAAAAAGGCCTGGAAACATCCAGGCCTTTCAGTCTTTCTATTTTATGTAGGCTTTTATTTATCAAGCACTGCAGACACACCAACGCTGAAAAACAAATTGTTGGCCGCATTTCCTGTTACAGGCATTCTGTACTGGCTTTGTACAATTAAAAATGTTTCATCAAAAAGATTAACCTGTAGTCCAACACCTGCAGGGATATACGCAGCATAATATCCTTTCCATACCGATCCACCAACACCAAGTGATAGGAAAGGTGATACAATATGGTCATCATTCAACAACTTCATGAAGAGGTTGGCATCCAATTCAAAATAAGTTCTGGTTCCTGTGCTTGACGCGTAGGGTTTGTTGGAAAGGGTATAATCCACGTCTGACATACCTAACCGTGCATTGAAATCAAACTTTTCGTTCAATCCCTCAGTGTAGGTAATGGCCATACCGAACTTTTTCCTATCAAAACTGCTCCATTGTTTATCCGTCAAAACAAAAGACATTCCTTTTGATTTTAGATCAACAGGAGTCTCGAAATCATGTCCTGTAAACTGGATCCCCAATTGCCTACTTTTTTTGTTCACTGGCTTTGATTGAGAGAATCCTGCATGGAAGAATGCCATGGCAAAAACAAATAATAATATTCTTTTCATAAACAGTTGTGTTTTGAGTATAACAAAAATAGTCGGTGAGAGTTGAAACTTAAAATAATTATTGGTTTTTGGGATAATTAATCTGAATTATCCTCATTTTAGCACCTCTACCCTTACTTTAATGACGCCAACATCCTTAAAATCCAATGTTTTAGCAGCGGCCTTCGATAAGTCTACAAGCCTGGGATTTCGATGATGAAGCCGATCGTTGACCCGTACAGTTACTGTTTTGTCATTTTTAAGGTTTGTCACCTTTAGGAGGGTTCCCATGGGAAAAGTATTGTGCGCGCAGGTCAATTTGTCCTGCCGAAAAACCTCTCCGCTCGCGGTTTTCCTGCCAATGAACTTATTGGAATAAAAACTGGCATAGCCCACTGCACTGTCTGACTGCGCAATCTTCCTGTAGTTGACTTTTCCCTGGGCAGCTGATACAATTGGCCCCATCATGATCATGATGATCATGAAATACGGAGCAATGGCTTTATTAAAAAATATCGACATAATATTCAGCAACATTCAATTACAAAGGTAAACAATCGCTCCACCCGAAAATTATTTTAATACATTTAATTGAAAATCTGCGCTATACACATAAGAATACTGAATCATCAAATCGACCACTCAATTATCCCAATAAGCTGAGCAATCAAAAATTATACAATGGGTTCTCGTTAACTTAGTAGTATCATCCATCATTTAATCATTTCTTTGTGATGCATAAAAACATTGTAACGGTCTTTTTTACACTGCTTGTATCATTGGCATGGGCACAAGACAAGCAGGTTCTTGGGTTTAAACCCGTCAATGGTAAAGCTTCATTTTACAGCATGGTTGATCGTGACTCTCTTTTGGCCATGATTGAACTGAAAAGCCTTATTCCTACACTGCAATATGAACTCCGGTACGCAAGCAGCAATAATTTTACGGGTCAGCGGTTGTACCCCAAAAATACGCATACCACCTACCTGAGGCGCAATCCGGCCCTGGCCTTGGCAAAAGTTGCTGAAGATTTGAAAAAGAAAGGACTGGGTATTAAAATATGGGATGCCTATCGCCCCTATCGTACAACAGTTAGATTTTGGGAATTGATCCATGATGAACGATTTGTGGCCAATCCATCTAAGGGGAGCGGACATAACCGGGGAACAGCGGTTGACCTTACCCTGGTAGACTTGAAAACTGGAAAGGAACTGGAAATGCCAACCACCTTCGATGATTTCACAGCAGTTGCTTTCCATGGGGCAAAAAATATTGATGAACTGAAGATCAGGAACCGGGAGTTGCTCAAAACCACCATGGAAAAATTCGGCTTTATTCCACTGGAAACAGAATGGTGGCATTACTCCTGGCCAGGTGCATCTGCCTATGATGTACTCGACCTTTCTTTCAAGGCACTGGGATCAAAGATTGATTGATCATCAAACGGTAGCCAGATTAACTACTGCATCTGTATTGATCGGTCCGTAAATATGGGGGAAAGTATTTTGTACAGAAGGAGACCATTCAAAAATCAACTGACTTGTCAGCTTTTCTGTATCAATTGTCAACAGCACAAGGTCTTGAATGCCTACATAAAACCTGGACTTGATGTCTTCAACCTGAGACAATTCACTGCAATGAATGAAACCCTCTTCCTTAAGGGATGGGGTAATATAAGATCCTGTCTCGCTTGCTTTTGTCCAGGCTTCCCTGGTAGTGATGTGATAAATAAGGCCCATTGAACTGAATTATTTTATGAATATACCCTTTTTATCATTTGTTCCCGCAACATGAGGTCAACCAAAACAATGGCGGCAGTGGCTTCCAATACCGGAGGCACCCGCAAGGCGATGCAAAGATCATGCCTTCCTCGCACGGCAAATGATTCCATCTGGTCCGTTTCCCAATTATAGGTAAACTGGTCTTTAGGGGTTGAAGAAGTGGGCTTTATGGCAATCCTGAACACCAACTCATTGCCATTGGTAATCCCGCCAACAATCCCTCCTGCATGGTTGCTGGAGGTTTTCCCATCTGCATTCTCTATGGCATCATTGTGGTCAATGCCGAACATTGCTGCAGCCTTGAATCCGGTGCCAAATTCAATCCCTCTCACCGCTGGAATAGCGAATACTGCATGAGCGATCAGGGATTCAACAGAGTCAAAAAAGGGCTCGCCCAGTCCAAGCGGTAAACCCTTGACCCTGCATTCCACAATTCCACCTACGGAATCTTTGTTTTCAATCGCTTTTTGCAATCCTTTTTCTATTCCGGGTTCACCGCCGATGGAAGTGATTTCTGCAACAATAGTGATGGTGTTCAATATTTTTTTGGCTACTACACCTGCGGCTACCAGACAAAGCGTTAAACGACCACTGAAATGACCACCTCCACGGAAATCCTCAAAACCACCATATTTCTTGTGGGCAACAAAATCAGCATGCCCAGGTCTTGGCACAGCTCGTTGCTTCTCATAATCACCAGACCTCGTGTTCTTGTTTTCAAACAAGAGGGTCAGGGGTGCACCTGTTGTTCTGCCGTTGAAGACACCACTTTTGAACAAGGGGAGGTCTTCTTCCTGACGGGGGGTGGTGCCTTTTTGTGTTCCACCTTTTCTTCTTTCAGTATCGACAATAAAATCCTCCACAGCAA
>JAIPBY010000028.1 GCA_021738605.1 Chitinophagaceae bacterium
TCTGCAATACCCGGAGCCTGGCCTACCACAAAAACATGCTGTGGAAACCTGGCAGCTGCTTCCAGCATGATAGGGAGTTTTTTCAGGATCTCTTGTTTTCTCGATCCTGGAAGCAGGGCGATGATTTTTTTCCCTCCCTCGATGTGCAGGTTTTTTTTGGTGGCAGAAGGGTCATTGTTATTTTTATAATCCTCAATGATCTCAATGAGCGGATGCCCAACATAATCAACAGGGTAATCCCATCGCTGATAGAAGTTTTTTTCAAATGGGAGAATGACCATCATCTTGTCTACCACTTTCCTCAATGTCTTCACCCTGTTTTCTTTCCATGCCCATACCTGGGGGGAAATATAATAAGCTGTTTTGAATCCTTTTCCTTTGGCAAAGCTTGCCATCGGAATATTGAAGCCGGGATAATCAACAAAGATGATAAGGTCTGGTTGATAATGTAGGATATCGCTTTTGCAAAAACGCATGTTCCCCAAAATCGTAGGCAGGTTGCTGATTACTTCTGCAAAACCCATGAATGCCAGGTCCCTGAAATGTTTGACAATTGTTGATCCTTCCTTCTCCATCAGGTCTCCGCCCCAGGCCCGAAAATCAGCCTGGCTGTCATTTTGCTTGATAGCCCTGATCAACCTGCTTGCATGCAGGTCTCCTGAGGCTTCACCTGCGATGATGTAGTATTTCATGGGGTTGTGTTCTTATGCGATCAGCTGAAAAACTTGAAAAGCAATGCAGACACCGCGTATATCAAGGTTACAGTAAAGATTCCTTTGGCTGTTTTATCCCTTTGGCCATTGATGTGAAAAGTAAAGAGAACGATGTTCAACAGCAGGCAGGGAATCGTGAGGGCAGTGACCAGTTGTTTGTTGCCTTGCAACGCATAAAGAAAATCACTGAAGCTGTAGAGGCTGAATTTCCAGAGATAGTAACCATAAAAACTGAATACCGGAATGATCAGCCCCAGAAAAACGCCGTAGACAAAATTGTCTTTTTTCAGGATTTCCATGTGTAGTCTTTTTCAATTTTATTTCTGAGCACATGATTGGTTAAGTCATACTGAACGGGAACCACACTCACATAATTGTTTTCCAGTGCCCACACATCAGTGTCCTTGCTTTTTTCAAGGTTCTGGAAAATACCGGTAAGCCAGTAATACTTTTTGCCGGAAGGGTCTTTCCTTTCTTCAAAATCCTCTTCATATTTCGCATAGGCCTGTCTGCAGACTTTAACGCCTTTGATCAGTTCAACATCCCCCTTGGGGAAATTGACGTTGAGGCAAAGGTGCTTGTCAGCTTTTTTTGAAAGTACCTTTTCAACTATCAGCCTTGCATATTTTTTAGCGCCGGTGAAATCCGCTTCCAGGCTATAATCCATCAGTGAGAATCCAATAGAAGGAATGTTTTCAATCGATGCTTCAATGGCGGCACTCATGGTTCCGGAATAAATCACATTGATGGAATGGTTGGCGCCATGGTTAATACCGCTGAGGCAGATGTCTGGTTTCTGGTGAAGGATCTTGTCTACGGCCAGTTTCACACAATCAACGGGAGTGCCACTGCAAGACCATGATTCAACACCATCCATCAAATGAACCTTGTGTAACCTGAGGGGGAAGCCAATGGTGATGGCGTGCCCCATCCCTGATTGTGGCTTGTCTGGTGCCACTACAACAACCCTCCCGAGGTCTTTGACCGCCTCAATCAGGTGCCTGATGCCGGGTGCTGTCAGGCTATCATCGTTGGTAATCAGGATTACCGGTACTTTTTTTGTCTTTTTTGCGCTGCTTTTCTTTTTCATCGGCTTAATAATGCATAAAAATAGCACTTATTTCAGTTATACTCAGGATGAGGCACCACAGATGATGAATAAAAATTTAGCAAAAAATACTTTTAAAACTAAATTATTTAGTATATTGCCCCAAATTCATTAGTATGTCACAGTCGTATGCAGGCCAAAATCTCAAGTATCTGCGCAAGTTGAAGGGGCTTACCCAGGAAGAATTTGCTAACAAACTTCAAATCAAGCGCTCCCTTCTTGGTGCTTATGAAGAGGAAAGGGCGGAGCCCCGGATTGATGTTTTGGAAATAATCAGTGACCAATTCGGGATCAGCCTGGATGAGCTCTTGCGCAGAGACCTAAGTGAGTCCAACGTGAGTTATCTTTCCAGGAGAAGGCAACAGAAACTTGGTGCAGAAAACAACCAGATTCATTTCGTCCCCATGAAGGCTGCTGCTGGTTACCTGGCAGGCTATGCCGACGAAGAGTTCATTGATGAACTGAATACATTCACCTTGCCCATGTTGGGAAGTGGCCATTACCGTGCATTCGAAATCATTGGCGACAGTATGTTGCCAACGCCTACAGGCTCCATCATTGTTGGCCAGAAGATAGAATCCCTTGATGATGTGAAGCAAGATGCTGCTTGCATCGTGGTCAGCAGGAGCGAAGGTATTGTATACAAACGGCTGTCACGCAATCCCAAGGCCAAAAGTAAAGTGACCCTGATCAGCGATAACCCGGCCTACCAGCCCTACAGTGTCAACGCAGAAGACATCCTGGAAATGTGGCAGGCGCAAATGGTGATTACAAAAGTGGCACAGCAACAACGCTGGGATGTGGGTCAACTGGCCAACCTTGTTACCAATTTGCAGGAGCAGGTCAGTACCATGAAAAAACGCATGAACTGATCACACTGGCGCTATTCTGATGCGTTTATTGCATAATTTATGCACATTCAGTTGATAACCTGCGCCAAGAGGGGAATACCCATTCAATTATCTTTGACAGCCAAGGTAATGGTCAATTGGGTAGGTTTTACATTTAAACAAGTGAAGCAGCATGTCTAAGCAGAAGGAAACCGAAATATTTGAATACAACGAAGACTCCATCAGAAGCCTTGACTGGAAAGAGCATATACGCCTTCGTCCAGGCATGTACATAGGCAAGCTGGGAGATGGAAGCAGCCAGGACGACGGCATTTATGTGCTGCTCAAAGAGGTGATGGACAATTGTATTGATGAACACATGATGGGCTATGGCAAGCATATTGAGCTTGTTTTGAACAGCAGGGAAGTGACCATCAGGGATTATGGTCGTGGAATACCTTTGGGTAAGCTGGTTGACGTGGTCAGCAAGATCAATACTGGTGCCAAGTACGACAGCAAGGTTTTTCAGAAAAGCGTAGGATTGAATGGTGTCGGTACCAAGGCTGTCAATGCCCTGAGTGAATACTTTAAGGTTACGGCCTTCAGGGATGGAAAGGAAAAAACAGCAGAATTCCAGCGTGGAGAACTGGTCAAGGAACACAAGGAAGTTAAATCATCTGAAAGCAATGGAACCCAGGTAATGTTCATCCCTGATGAGAGCATTTTCCGCAATTACCATTTCATTTCAGATTATATCGACAAGCAGCTTTGGAACTATTGTTACCTCAATGCTGGCTTGATCATCAATTACAATGGCAGGAAATTCCTGAGCAAGAATGGCTTGCTGGATCTCCTGCATCGCAACGCCAATGAGGATGAACTCCGTTATCCGGTAATTCACCTCAAGGGAGAGGACATCGAAGTAGCCCTTTCCCACAACAATGAATACGGAGAAGACATCTACAGTTTTGTCAATGGCCAGTACACCACACAGGGGGGTACCCATGTGGTTGCTTTCAGAGAGGCCTTCGTAAAGACCATCCGTGATTTTTTCAAAAAAGATTATGATACTTCCGATATCAGGCAAAGCATTGTAGCCGCTGTTGCGGTTAGGGTTCAGGAGCCTGTATTTGAATCACAGACCAAAACTAAACTCGGATCGCAGTACATATCCGAGGGTGGTCCTTCCATGAAGAATTTCATGTTGGATTTCTTCTCCCGCGAGCTGGACAATTACCTGCACAAAAATCCTGCTGTGGCTGAGGCCATGAAAAAAAGGATTGAGCAGAGTGAACGCGAAAGAAAAGAACTGGCCGGGATCAAAAAACTGGCGAATGAACGCGCCAAAAAAGCCAACCTGCACAACAAAAAACTGAGGGATTGCCGCATGCACCTCAACGCAGAACCGCCGGTAAAAGGCAAGGAGGAATACATCGCCAAGCAGTTGCTCAGCACCATTTTTATCACCGAGGGTGACTCAGCCAGCGGATCGATCACGAAGTCAAGGGATGTAGAAACCCAGGCGGTATTCAGCCTCAGGGGTAAGCCGCTCAATTCGTTTGGGCTTACCAAAAAAGTGGTCTATGAAAATGAAGAATTCAACCTGTTGCAGCATGCGCTGAACATTGAAGACGGCATGGATGACTTGCGTTACAACAACATCATCATTGCTACCGATGCAGACGTTGACGGCATGCACATTCGTTTGTTGTTGATGACATTTTTCCTGCAGTTCTTCCCCGACCTGGTCAGGGATGGTCATGTCTATATCCTGGAGACTCCCTTGTTCAGGGTCAGGAACAAGCAGGAAACCATCTATTGCTATTCCGAAACTGAGAAGCAGGCCGCAATGAAGAAAATTGGTGCCAAGGCAGAGATCACACGATTCAAAGGGCTTGGCGAAATTTCTCCGGAAGAATTCAAGCGATTTATTGGCGCAGACATGAGAAAGTCACCGGTAATTCTTGAGAGTCAAATCCACATCCAGCAATTGCTGGAATACTATATGGGCAAAAATACCCAGGAAAGACAGGATTTTATTGTTTCAAATCTTCGTATCGAGCTGGATACAGTGGAGGATTCAATCTGATTGATTATGATACACGTAGTTTTCAACGAACCCGATGTAGAGGTAATAAAAAAAGCCATTGAACTCGATGCTTCATTGAGCGGTGAAGTGATGCTGATCAGGGATGATTATGCCGTTGGTCCGCTTCTCAATGTATATACTCCCGAGGGAGTTGCAGAAAGAAAAGACTGGTGGAGAATGATTTTTGCCGGAGGCGATCATGAAGGGATTGTAGATGAAGGAAAAGTCAATGATGAAGAAGTGCTGCTCAATATCAAAGAGGCCTTGGCCAATGATGAGGCCGAGCAGGTCTGGATTTGGGCGGCGCAAAACAAGCATGATGTTTGCGGATATTATTGGCTGGTAGGACAATTGTCTGCATTCCAGGGAAGGATCGAGATTCTTTACCTCAATAATCTGCCTTTTATCAATGAAAAAGGAAATATTTTTTATCCTGATTGGTTGAGCCAAATCCAGCCCAGGGAATTCCTGAAAGCCAAGAAGCTTGCCAGACCAATTACCACCAGTGAATTTGAAGTGGATGCAGATGAGTGGAATAAAATTGCTGCCGAAGGGAAAATGGTTCGTTTGCTCGAAGGGGGTAAAAAACTCATTCAAAGAGATGTTGACTACTACGATGCAGACCTTACAAAGTATATCACTGCTGATGCCCAAAAAGCCAACAAAGTGATCAATGCGTTTCTTTCCAAGAACAAGGAAACTACCGGAGACGCATTCATGCTGTGGAGGCTCAAAGAACTGGCACAGCAGCCTCATTTTGAGGTGCAGGGAGAATTGAAAGGGCTCAAGGATTTTGACATTAAAAAGAGGACGGCCGTAGAAGCTGCTGAATAAAAAGAGAACAATGGCGAAGGCGAAATTTGTAATTGATCACGACAATGAATCAGGCGTTTCAGGGCAGTATAAAAGCTGGTTCCTGGATTATGCTTCTTATGTAATTCTCGAGCGCGCAGTGCCTGGTGTAGTCGATGGTCTCAAGCCCGTGCAGAGAAGGATCCTTCATTCTATGAAAGAGATGGATGATGGCAGGTTGAACAAGGCTGCCAATATCATCGGACAAACCATGCAGTACCACCCGCATGGTGATGCCAGTATTCAAGATGCGCTGGTCAACCTTGGCCAGAAAGACCTGCTGGTGGATACCCAGGGAAACTGGGGAGATGTAAGAACGGGAGATGATGCGGCGGCGGCCCGTTATATTGAGGCAAGGCTTAGCAAGTTTGCATTGGATGTGGCTTTCAATGCAAAGACCACCAAATGGCAATTGAGCTATGACGGCAGGAAAAAAGAGCCCATCGACCTTCCGATGAAATTTCCCATGCTGCTCGCACAAGGGGCAGAGGGGATTGCAGTGGGTTTGTCTACCAAAATTCTTCCGCATAATTTTAATGAGCTGATTGACGCATCCATCAAATACCTGAAGGGGAAGAAGTTTGAATTGTTCCCTGATTTTCAGACGGGTGGCATGATTGATGCAAGCAACTACAATGATGGAAAACGCGGAGGTCGCATTCGTTGCCGCGCACATATTTTTGAGGTGGACAAGAAATCGCTGGTCATCAAGGATGTTCCTTACGGAGTAACCACTACCCAGTTGATGGAATCGATTGTAAAGGCAAACGATCAAGGCAAGATCAAGATCAAAAAAGTAACAGACAATACCGCTGCTGAGGTTGAGGTCCTCGTGGAACTGGCAGCAGGAATTTCATCAGACATTACCATTGATGCCTTGTATGCCTTTACGGATTGTGAGGTAAGTATAGCACCCAATGCCTGTGTGATTGTTGATCAAAAACCTTTGTTTCTCAGTGCTACAGAATTGTTGAGGATTTCAGCAGACAATACCAAAGACCTGTTGAAGCAGGAGTTGGAAATCAGGCTTTCAGAACTCCAGGAAAAATGGCATTTCACTTCACTCGAAAGGATCTTTTTTGAAGAAAAAATTTACAAAGAGCTTGAAAAAAAGCATGAGGATTGGGAAAAGGTTTTGCTGGCCATCCAAAAAGGATTTGACCCCTTCAAAAAACTTTTCAAAAGGGCTATCACCAGAGAAGATATCGTGAAACTTACCGAGAAGCCGGTTCGCCGTATCTATAAGCTCGACATTGATGAACTGAACATGCAGATCAATGCCATCGAAGAAGATATCAAGCAGGTGAACCACCACCTGGCCAATCTTACCGATTATGCCGTGGCATACTACCAAGGCTTGCAAGATAAATATGGTAAGGGAAGGGAACGAAAGACTGAGATAAAACCTTTCGATGTCATACAGGCAAGGAATGTTGCCATAGCCAATGTTCGGCTGTACATGAACCGTGCAGAGGGTTTCATCGGCACCAGCCTGAAGAAAGATGAGTTTATTACTGAGTGTTCCGACCTTGATGATATTATCGTCTTTACAAGACGAGGCATCATGAAAGTGGTGAAAGTGGATGACAAGGCATACATCGGGAAGGACATCATTTATGCTGCGATTTTCCAGAAAAATGATGAGCGTTCTACCTACAACATGATTTACACGGATGGTGCTACTGGTATTTCTTACGCAAAACGTTTCAATGTAACCGGTGTTACACGTGATAAAGAGTATGATCTTACCAAAGGCAGTGATAAATCAAAGCTGAACTATTTTACAGCCAATGCCAATGGAGAGGCTGAATCTGTTGCCATTACATTGAGCCCCAATTGCAGCGCAAGAAATAAACAGCTTGATTTCTATTTCGAAACATTGGACATCAAGGGTCGCAGCTCTGTTGGCAACCAGGTCACAAAATATCCCTTGAAGAGTGTTAAACTCAAGGAAGCAGGCAAGTCAACGCTGGGTGGAAGGGACATTTGGTTTGATGAGGTTTTTGGTCGCTTGAATGTTGATGGCAAAGGCAGGTTGTTGGGAAGTTTTCAGCCTGATGATCAATTGCTGGTCATTTTCAAGCAGGGATTTTATGAAATCAACAGCATTGAATTGACGCAAAGAATAGATGTTGAGCAACTGCTTACCATTCAGAAATTTGATCCAAGAAAGATAATCACTGCCATTTACCTGGACAATGAGAAATTGCAGTTCAATGTAAAGCGCTTCAAGATTGAAACAACAACCATGAACAACAAGTTCTTTTTTATCCGGGAGGCAGAAGGCAATCGGGTAGAAGCTGTATCAACGGAAGCTGGTCCAGTTGCTATCATTCGGTCGGGGAAGGGCGCGCAGCTGAAAGAGTCCAGGGTCCGGGTTGCAGATTTTGTAGAAGTGATGGGATGGAAGGCAGTAGGCAACAAGTTGACTGATTTTTCGAAGACTACTGAAATAGAATGGTTGGATACCGAAGGGAACAAGCAAACCGCGCTATTTTAGGCTTGATTTTGCAGGTTAAGTGCCCATAGTCTTCCCAAATGCCGTGGATGGCCTATATTTGTGTTTCGAACAATAACTGTTTCAAATGCCTCTTAAAAGAGAAGAAGATTTTAACGCACAGCTTTCTGGATCCATGTCGGAGCCTGAAACCGGTTCCAATAGTTGGTTCAAGAGACGCAAGAAAGGGATCAGCACATCTACGGCTGAAAAAAAAGAAGCGCCGGATGGCCTTTGGACAAAATGCCCCGATTGCAAGTATACCTGTACAACGGTAGAATTAAAGGAGAATTTCTCAGTATGTCCACAATGCCAATACCATCACCGTATTGGTAGTGCTGAGTATTTTGATATACTTTTCGACGATCAACAATACCAGGAAATGTTCGCAGAAGTGCGGTCAATCGATTTTCTGGGATTCAATGACCTCAAGCCGTACAAGAAGCGTCTTGATGATGCCTATGAAAAGACAGGCCTCCATGATTCCATTACGTCTGCCCACGGTAAGGTGAATGGACTGGATCTTGTGGTTTGCTGCATGGATTTTAATTTCATCGGTGGTTCATTGGGCAGTGTAATGGGGGAGAAGATTGCGAGGTCAGCAGATTATTGCCTGAAGCACCGCATTCCCTTCATGATCATCAGTAAAAGCGGTGGTGCCCGCATGATGGAAAGCGCATTTTCCCTGATGCAGCTTCCCAAAACAATTGGCAAGATCAGCAGGCTTGCTGTTGCAGGCATTCCTTATATCTCACTCTGTACAGATCCAACTTATGGTGGTACAACAGCTTCCTTCGCCATGGTGGGAGACATCAATATCGGTGAACCCAAGGCCATGATTGGTTTTGCAGGTCCACGGGTTATCAAAGAAACCATCAAGCGTGATCTGCCGGAAGGATTTCAGACCTCCGAGTTTGTCATGGACCATGGATTCTTAGACATGATTGTTGCCCGAAAAGACCTGAAGGAACGTCTTGCTACCTTGCTCGGACTATTTGCCAGCTAACTGCATATTTTCAACGGTATCGCGTGCGTTCAATAAACAATGGAACTCAGAAACAAATCTGCCACATTCGAGTATTTCATCGAAGACAAATTCGATGCGGGAATGGTGTTGACTGGTACTGAAGTCAAAGCACTCCGGGATGGAAGGGCGAGTTTCAATGATAGTTATTGCTTGATAGACAGGGGAGAAATGTATGTGAAAGGCCTTCACATCTCACATTATGAATTCGGCAGTTATGCCAACCATCCACCCGTCCGCGACAGAAAATTATTGTTGAAAAAAAAGGAAATCTCCCGCATTACGCAGAAGATGAAAGACAAAGGGTTTACGATCATCCCTCTTAAAATCTACTTCAATGAGCGGGGATTTGCAAAAATGCAAATTGGGCTTGCAAAGGGTAAAAAACTGCATGATAAACGGGAGTCAGTCAAACAGCGAGAGTCAGAACGGGAAATCAAAAGGTACCTGGGTTAAATATTCAACCAATTCAAGTAATTCTTTTGTCATTTGGCATTAATTTTTTGGAATTATTGGAGTTTTTCATCAATTTTGATCAAATGAAAAGAAATTATACAAACAACGGTTGGCATTTTATCTCTGATAAGGGGTAAATCCTATGTTGTATCGTCACATATGTAAAGCCCCGATTATTCGGGGCTTTTATTTTTAAATCAATCACTGCATGGAAAAAATGAATAAGGTTAAGTTGAGCACCACATTCCGAAAGATGGCGGCAGACCTGTACACTCCTGTGGGTATTTATCTCAGACTTCGGGATAAGTTCAGGGATACCATTTTGCTGGAAAGCACAGACCACCATACTTCAGAAAACAGTTTTACCTTTATTGCCATCAATGCCATCGGAGGCATTGAGATAACTGCTGCTCAGGAAGTAGAGTTCAAGTATCCCGGAGAAATGCCAACGAAAAGTACTCTGGCAAACACAGCCGTGCCAGCACTGGTTTGGGACTACATGCAAGGTTATGCAGTTGAGGCAGGCGCAAAAGAAACCAAGTTTGCCCAAGGACTCTATGGATATACGGCCTATGACGCCATTCCATTATTTGAGACCATCCAATTCCGTGACAAGCCTTATGCAGTAAACAAAGAAGGAAAATTAAAGGGTAACCTCCAGGGTGATGCCATTCCCTTGATGCGTTACCGTTTGTACCAATACGTGATTGCCATTGATCATTTCAGGGATGAGCTTTACTTGTTGGAGAACCATATCCCCGGACTTGAGGGAGACAAACACCTGATTGAAAACATCATTTGTGGCAGAGACCTTCCCCAGTTTCCCTTTGAGTCGACAGGTGAAGAAAGATCCAACCTGACAGATGAAGAATACATGGACATGGTGAAGAAGGGCATTGCCCATTGTTACCGGGGTGATGTGTTTCAGATTGTATTGAGCAGAAGGTTTGAACAATCCTTCAAAGGCGATGAATTCAATGTATACAGGGCTTTGAGGATGATCAACCCTTCTCCCTATCTATTCTTTTTTGATTATGGCGAATACAAACTGATGGGATCATCTCCCGAAAGCCAGCTCATCATTGCCAATGGCCAGGCCATTGTTCACCCTATTGCCGGAACATTCAAAAGGAGTGGAGATGATGCAGTAGACAGAAAAGAAGCAGAAAGACTGTTGCAGGATCCCAAAGAAAATGCGGAGCATGTGATGCTGGTGGATCTTGCCCGAAATGACCTTAGCCGTGTTTGTGATCATGTGAAAGTAGCCCATTACAGGCAGGTGAAATATTATTCCCACGTCATTCATCTGGTGAGTGAAGTAGTGGCAACTGTCAGGAAAAATGCCAACCCATTTTTGTTGATGGCCAAAACTTTCCCTGCCGGAACCCTGAGCGGTGCTCCCAAATTCAGGGCCATGGAATTGATTGATACCTATGAACAAACCAAGCGTTCGTTTTATGGAGGAGCCATCGGATTTACTGGGTTTGATGGTTCTTGCAACCAGGCCATTTTGATCAGGAGTTTCCTGAGCCGCTACAATACGCTGTACTATCAGGCCGGTGCAGGCATTGTGGCCTCCAGCGTCCCTGAAAGTGAGTTGCAGGAAGTCAACAACAAGTTGGGCGCATTGAAGAAAGCAGTGTTGTTTGCCAATGAGATTAACAAAAAATAAAATCACCATATTCCTTGAAACGATTACTGGTTCTCGATAATTATGATTCTTTCACCTATAACCTGGTGCATCTTGCCAAAGAGATTTTGGGTGAAGAAGTTGATGTGTACCGCAACGATGAGATAACGATTACAGACGCTGCCCTTTATGAGAAGATCCTGCTTTCCCCGGGGCCAGGCATTCCTGAGGAAGCAGGGATTCTAATCCCGTTGATCAAGGCCCTTGCCCCTACACATGCATTGTTTGGGGTTTGCCTCGGTCAACAGGCCATTGGACAGGCTTTTGGCGGAGAACTGGCCAACCTCTCTAAGGTCTACCATGGTGTGGCAACGCCCATTCAACTTTCTGAAGGCTTGCTGCCATCGTCCCACAAAAACGACTGGTTCAATGGCATGGATACAACCCTTGAAGTGGGCAGGTACCACAGTTGGGTAGTGAAGCAGGAGGGATTTCCGGAGGATCTGGAGATCACGTCTACTGATGAAAATGGAATGATCATGTCTTTGCGCCACAGAAGCTTCAATGTGCAGGGCGTGCAGTTTCATCCGGAAAGTGTACTGACTCCACAAGGCAGAACAATGCTCGAAAACTGGTTGCTGAGCAAACCGTAAAACATAAAAATTCATTGATGAAACAGACATTGAATTATCTATTTGAACACAAGACCTTGTCAAGGGAACATGCCCGGCAGATCCTTTTGGATCTTGGCAAAGGCGCTTTCAACGAGCATGAACTGAGTGCGTTCATGACGGTCTATCTTATGAGAACGATTACCATTGAAGAACTCATGGGTTTTCGTGATGCGCTGTTGGAGCTTTGTGTGCCCATAGATTTTGAAGACCGTAAAGTCATGGACATCGTGGGAACCGGCGGAGATGGGAAAAACACCTTCAACATCTCAACGCTTTCTTGCTTCATTGTTGCCGGTGCTGGTCAACCTGTTGCCAAGCATGGCAGCTATGGAGCCAGTTCCATCAGCGGCGCCTCCAACCTCATGGAATCCCTGGGCTACAAGTTCAAAAATGGCCAAGCACAGTTGCGCAAGGAGCTTGATGAAACCAACATGTGCTTCCTGCATGCGCCTGTTTTTCATCCTGCCCTCAAGGCGGTAGGGCCCATCCGAAAAAACCTCAGGGTGCGCACTTTTTTCAACATGCTGGGGCCCATGGTTAATCCATCGAACCCAACCTATCAAATGGTCGGTGTTTACAACCTTGAGATAGCCAGGATTTACAATTACTTGCTACAGGGACAGGACAGAGAGTTTTCCATTGTACACTCGCTGGATGGCTATGATGAAATTTCACTTACTTCAGATGTGAAATTGATCACCGCATCAGGGGAAAAAATATTTACGCCTTCACAACTGGGTGGCATGCAGGTTGATGGCAAGGAAATTTGGGGCGGAGAAACGGTGGAGGAAGCGGCTGCAATCTTCATGCGTATTCTCAATGGTGAAGGGTCGCCTGCGCAAAATGCCGTCGTTACTGCCAACGCCTCCATGGCCTTGTACATGACGCCTGCATACAACGACTATGCTACAGCTTTTGAAACGGCCAAGGAAAGCCTGGAAAGCGGAAAAGCCCTTGGCGTACTCAATTCACTGATGGCGATTCAATCCTGATACTATGAATATATTAGATACTATTGTTGAAAGGAAAAGAAAAGAAGTTGTGGAGCGAAAACAGCTCAAGCCTCTTGAAGTAATCAAGGCTGATGTGTTGTATACCCGCAAAACGATTTCGCTTGTGGAAGGATTGTCAAGGCCCCATGCATCAGGCATTATTGCTGAGTTCAAAAGAAAATCTCCTTCCAAAGGGATCATCAATGACGGGGTAGATCCGGTGGCAGTGACCAAGGCTTATCAGGCTGCTGGTGCATCAGCTGTTTCCATTTTGACTGATGAATATTTTTTTGGTGGACATGATCAGGATGTTGTCAGGGCAAGGCAAGTATTGGATATTCCCATTTTGCGCAAGGAATTTATCATCGATGAATACCAGGTTCATGAGGCGAAGGCATTGGGTGCTGATTTAATTTTGTTGATTGCAGCCTGTCTGAGCACGGAAGAAGTGCTTCGTTTTTCAACAGTGGCCAGGTCATTGGGGCTGGAGGTTTTGCTTGAACTGCATGATGAGGATGAGCTGGAACATGTCTGTGAAGCAGTTGATTTGGTGGGAATCAACAACAGAAGCCTCAAAACCTTTGATGTCAATATTGCTCGCAGCCTCAGGATGGCAGGACAGCTTCCGAAGGACAAGTTGAAAGTAGCTGAAAGTGGCATTGATGATCCGGCCCAGGTTAAATTATTCAGGGAAAATGGATACAGTGCATTTTTGATTGGGGAGAATTTTATGAAAACAAATGATCCCGGAATAGCGTTACATGAGTTTAGGAACCAGATTGAATTATTAGGATGAGACTAAAGGTTTGTGGCATGACAGGGATTGCCCAGCTCAAAGAGCTGGAGACGATTGGCGTGGATTTTGCGGGCCTTATTTTCTATCCGCAATCTCCCCGCTATGCCATGAAATTTGGTTTAACGCCCGAACTGCTCAAGAAGGAAAAACTCCGCATCAACAGGGTAGGCGTTTTTGTCAATGAAGAGCATGATACTGTTTTGCGAACAGTAGACAAATGGAAGCTGGACATGGTCCAATTGCATGGGGATGAATCGCCCCGCTATTGTGAACACATTTCCAACCATGTCAATACCGTCAAAGCTTTCAGGATTGGGAAGAATGAAAACATACCATACAAGACTTTTCCTTTTAATGATGTGGTAGATCTTTATCTTTTTGATACAATGGGAAAACAATATGGCGGCACGGGTGAGCAATTCAATTGGGATTTGTTGTGCCATGCGCCAGTGTCAAAGCCTTATTTTTTGAGTGGGGGCATTGGTCCTGAAGATATTGATCAGCTTTCCCAATTCTGTGAAAACGAAAAAAAACTTTTTGCCATTGATGTCAACAGCAAGTTTGAACAATCACCAGGCGTCAAGGATATGAACAAAGTCAAGGATTTTTTTAATGCAATCAAAATGATCAACTGATATGATAACGAGTTATTCAAAACCAAGTGAGCAAGGCTATTATGGAGATTTCGGTGGAGCGTATATTCCGGAAATGCTTTACAAGAATGTGGAAAATCTCCGACAGCAATATCTTTCCATTTCAAATGATCCGCTCTTTCAGCAAGAGTTTCATGCCCTTTTGAAAGATTATGTAGGAAGACCCACGCCGCTTTTTTTGGCTGAACGATTGAGCGAAAGATTTGGTTCAACCATTTACCTAAAGCGAGAAGACCTCTGCCATACAGGTGCACACAAAATCAACAATACCATCGGTCAAATATTGCTGGCACAACGCCTGGGTAAGAAAAGAATCATTGCAGAAACTGGTGCAGGGCAGCATGGTGTTGCCACCGCTACGGTTTGTGCATTGAAAGGAATTGAGTGCATCGTTTACATGGGTGAAAAAGATATTGAACGCCAGGCCCCGAACGTGGCCAGGATGAAAATGCTTGGCGCAAAAGTGGTTCCTGCCACAAGCGGCAGCAAAACCCTCAAGGATGCTACCAATGAAGCCATCAGGGACTGGATCAACAATCCAACAGATACCCACTATATCATCGGTTCTGTGGTGGGACCACATCCATACCCAGACATGGTGTCAAGGTTTCAATCGGTCATCAGCCAGGAAATGCGGACCCAATTGCTTGAAAAAACTGGAACAGAACTGCCCACCCGTGTGATTGCCTGTGTTGGAGGTGGAAGCAATGCAGCAGGGGCTTTCTACCATTTCTTGGATGAACCCACTGTTGAGATTGTTGCAGTAGAGGCAGCAGGTCATGGGGTCAATACCGGCATGAGTGCAGCCACCACACAACTGGGGGTTCCAGGCATTCTTCACGGAAGCAAGAGCATCGTGATGCAAACGCCAGACGGACAGGTGGTAGAGCCACACAGCATTTCAGCAGGGTTGGATTATCCTGGCATTGGCCCCATGCATGCGCATCTTTATACCAGTGGCCGAGCCAAGTTCATGAGTGCAACGGATGAAGAGGCATTGAAATGGGCATTCGAAATTTCCAGGGTGGAGGGTATTATTCCCGCACTGGAAACTGCCCATGCATTTGCAGTATTGGATCAGCTGGGGATGAAGCAGGAGGATGTTTCTGTTATCTGTCTGAGTGGCAGGGGAGACAAAGACCTGGGTACGTACATGAATGCAATGAATGAACAATAAATGACTTGTGATATGAGCAGAATCAATAATTTGTTTGAGCAAAAAAAAGAAAATGTACTCAATGTATATTTTACGGCTGGGTATCCTACATTGGACAGCACCCTGGACATCATGATGGCACTGCAGGATGCTGGTGTTGATTTGATTGAACTGGGCATGCCTTACAGCGATCCGCTTGCCGATGGTCCTGTGATACAGGAAAGCAGTTTGATTGCTTTGGACAATGGCATGACCATTGCAAAACTTTTTGAACAGTTAAAAGGTTTTCGTTTCAAGATCCATGTGCCTGTTGTATTGATGGGGTACATGAATCCTGTGTTGCAGTATGGATTTGAAAAATTCTGTGCAGATGCAGCTGCTGTTGGCATTGATGGCCTCATATTGCCTGATCTTCCGCCTTTGGAATTTGAACAATCACATGGTGCTATCGTAAAAAAATATGCACTTGATTTTATATTCCTGGTTACTCCTGAAACCAGTGAGGAGAGGGTACGCAAACTGGACGGACTCAGTTCAGGATTCTTGTATGCCGTTTCATCCTCCTCCACAACAGGAAAGGAAAAGAATTTTGATGATGTGATTGCCTACCTGAAAAGGCTTCGGTCTTACCAACTGATCAACCCGG
>JAIPBY010000029.1 GCA_021738605.1 Chitinophagaceae bacterium
TGAGAAATGAGGTTGATCAGAGGATTGGGATTGGTTGCGGTAAACATATCCTCCTGTGTATTACTGGTCTATGACATGGGGCTGATTTTCTGTTGTTTTATGTTTTATGGAACTTTTATGGCGGTGCTGCATAAAAAAAACTCCTCCCGATGGGGAGGAGTTTTGTACAAAATTTGTCTACTCGTTGATTTAAAACGACCTGCCTTCGCTGCGCATCATCCCGCCGGATGGTGTACTGCCGCTGGTTTGGGCCCCACTGAACTTGTTGAACCTGTAAATAAAGGTCATGAGGAAATAGCGGGTAAGCCTGTTTACCCTGGTATCCACGATATTGTTTCCGTTAAGGGTCCTGGCAATCGACGTGTTCTGCTTGAAAATATCATATCCTGAAATACGGAATATGCCATTCTTTTTCTTGAAAATGGTTTTTTCAAAAGAAGAATTTAACAAAGCGATGTTCTGGTTCAAACTGGTGGAAAGTCCACGGTTGATGATGTATTCCAAATCACTCCTGAATACCCAGCCACCGGGGATGTCGATGCGCATGTTGTTGGTGAGGGTCCAGCTACCATAATCAACATTCTGCTGCCCGGGCAGGCTATACCTCACCCTGTTCAGGCCATACCTTCCGCCAAAATCGATTTCAAGCCACTCTTTCCAGTTGAACTCAAATTTCATACCCTGGGCCAAAAGCAGGTTCCTGCCCACGTTCTTTTGGCTTTCTATCAGGGAAATATTGTTGCTGTACGCGGCCGTTCCGTTAAATGAAACAATATAGGTTCGGTTCTTCCAGGGTTTGCTGAAATTGTAAAATCCACTCATCGTATAATTGCCGTCTACATTCTCGAAGGTTGTGAGCTGACTTCCGTTACCGCCCACCCTGCTCGTGTTGTTGACGATTTGGTTGCTGGTGAAGTTGTAATTGGCTCCTATAAAAAAGGTTTGACCAGTAAGGAAGTTCAGGTTATTGAAAGATGTACTGAAAATATGAGCGATCGCAGGCTTGAGATTCGGATTACCCAGCGTTTGGTACTGAGGGTTGGAAACGTCTTTCACCGGTTGAAGCTGTGTAAAGCTTGGCTGGTTTGCGTCTCCATTGTAGAAGAAACGGAGGGTCTTGTTCCTTGTAAAATTATAGGCAAAGTTTGCAGATGGCAACAGATTTAAACGCTTGATGGGGGTATAGGCACTGTCTTTGGAAACAGAATACCCTTTTTGGTTGATGGGCTGCGCGTTCATCCCAATGGTATAATTATACTTCTTCTTGACAGTTCTCAGGTTTGCGCCAATGCGTTGCCTCAAGAAATCAGTTTCAAATGCGTTGCTGAGGGTGGTTGAGAATGTCTCAACGCCAAGCGGATCAACCAAATAAGTTGCCCTGTCATTGCTGTTGAATGACTGACCATACTGATAAATCAGGTCAAGGTAACGGCCTTTCATCAAGGGCTCAGAGTAGTTGAACCTGATACTAAAATTATCAGCATTGTTGTCGGTGAAAACATTTTGGTTAAGGATGCTGGAAGACCTCACAGGGATGAGGTTATTGGTAACGTTGAGCCTGGTAGACTCCCCGTCGGTAGAATTGTAGCCTCCATTGATGTTTACAGAGAGATTTCTACCTGGTTTTCTGAATTTATGGTTGAAAATCAGGTTTCCAGAAAAATTAGGCGCAGTTGAGGTTGACTTATTTATATTTCTGCCCTTACTGGTAGTATCAACATCATTTCTCAAATAGTCAAAATATGAGTTTGATGTGCTTCCAGACGCTCTTGTGGTGAACTCGGGAATGAATTTTACATAGTTGAATGAGTCAATGTTCCACTCAAAGTTCAGGGAAGCCCTATGGCTTTTTGAATTGCTCAAGGATGTATCTACTTGGTGGTTTAGAAATTTGATATTTTGGAAAAAGTTCTGTGAGGCTACATCACGCTGAATATCAGTCTCCCGTGTAGAATAGCTGTAGTTTCCATAAACCGAACCTTTTTTGTCGGCAAAATCATTCCTAAAGTTAACCCCCAGTGAATTGGCAATCCTCAACCCCTCATCTCCACCGAAACCACCTTGAGCGTTTCCGCCAACCCGCACCTGAAATCCACGGCCACCGCCGCCGGAGCTTCCACCACCGCCACTGCCATCAAAATTGAAGGTGCTGGTATTGTTGTTATTGGCGCCGCCGAACACGGAAACCTGCTTGTTGTTGTTGAAAAAGTTAACATTGGTACCCAGTGCATACCTGTCGCTAGAGCCTGCCCCAACCGAGGTACGGCTGAAAATCCCCTTGTTTCGGTCTTTTTTCAATTGAAGGTTGATAATTTTGTCTGGCTCACCATCTTTAATACCAGAGACATTGGCCAGATCGCCATAGTCATCAATTACCTGGACCTTGTCAATCATATCAGCTGAGAGCTGTTGGGTAGCTGCCTTGGGATCTCCGCTGAAGAAATCCTTTCCGTTTACCCTTACCCGGCTCACTGACTTGCCCTGTGCGGTAATGTTTCCGTTCTTGTCCACCTCAATGCCCGGCATTTTTTTCAACAGGTCTTCCACCATGGCATTGGGCTTCATCCTGAAAGAATCCGCCTTGTATTCTACCGTATCTTCTTTTACAATGATCGGAGGAGTGGAAATGACAATCTCCTGTAGGGAGCTATACTCTGGGTACAACTTGTAGTTTTCCAGTTTCAGGACCTCTTCCCCCTCTGGAATTGTAAGTGCCTTGAGGTTGGTGCCGTAACCGACACTGGTCACCATCAACACAAATTTGCGTTGGGGGATTCCCTTTACAAGGAAAAAACCTACATTATTGGACACTGTCTTGATGGTATCTTTGGCTCCGGCGATGTACACACCCACGGTAGCTCTCGCGATGGGATTCCCCAGTGTGTCGACCAAACGGCCGTTGACCTGAAAGCCATCCTGTGAAAATGCACTGAAAGAAAACGTAAAAAGGACTAAAATCAACTTAAATATTCTGCTCATATATATGTATTCGTGGAATTGGATGCCAAAACTACTTAAACACCTTCGGTCGAAAATTGTTAAAACAAATTAACCTGTATTAGAAATAATTAAAGTTCAAGGCAGGCATGGGTGGGTCAACAAGTGGTCAAAAAGGATTAATTTTGGCCCTTAGCAAGAACATAAGAACATGTTTAAATTCATATCAGGATTATTCGGAGGCAGCAAATCAGAAAAAGACGTAAATGAAATTCGTCCGCTTGTTCAAAAAATCAATGCACATTTTGCCTCATACCAGGCGCTGAGCAATGATGCCCTCAGGTCAAAAACAAGCGAGTTCAAGTCAAGAATCAAGGTTTCGCTGACTGAAATCGACAACAATATCAATGCCTTGACCCTGCAGGCAGATCAACTTCCTGTTGAAGATATTCTGGGCAGGGATGATTTGTATAAAGAGGTTGATGCACTCAAAAAAACTCGCAACGAAAAGATTGAGGAAGCATTAAAGGAGATTCTTCCCGAGGCTTTTGCCTTGGTAAAAGAGGCCGGACGGCGCTTCAAGGAAAATGAAGAGCTTACCTCCACCGCTACCGAGCTCGACCGCGAACTGGGCGTAAGAAAAGACTATATCACCATCAAAGGAGACCAGTCTATCTTCAAAACCAGCTGGATGGCCGCCGGAAGCCTGGTGAACTGGAACATGGTTCACTATGATGTGCAGCTGATTGGTGGCGCTGTTTTGCATTCTGGTAAAATTGCAGAGATGGCTACCGGTGAGGGAAAGACCCTTGTCTCTACCCTGCCGGCCTACCTCAATGCACTTGCCGGAGAAGGGGTGCATATTGTTACCGTTAACGATTACCTGGCCAAACGGGACTCTGAATGGAATGGCACCTTATTTGAGTGGTTGGGATTGACCGTGGATTGCATAGACAAGCACCAGCCGCACTCTGACGACAGAAGGAAGGCCTATCAGGCGGATATCACTTATGGTACCAACAATGAATTTGGATTTGATTACCTGAGGGATAACATGGTACACACTCCGGATGAGATGGTACAGCGCAAACATCATTTTGCAATGGTAGATGAGGTGGATAGTGTGTTGATTGATGATGCCAGAACACCATTGATTATTTCAGGCCCTGTTCCCAGGGGGGATGACCAACAATTCCATATCCACAAACCCAAAATCCAGCAACTGGTTGAAGTACAGAAGCAGGTGGTCTTGAAATCCCTCCAGGATGCCAAAAAAATGATTGCAGAAGGAAAGGATGGTCCTCAGGATGGTGGACTCCAGCTGATGCGCGCCTACCGTGGACTTCCCAAAAATACAGCCCTCATCAAGTTCCTCAGTGAACCAGGCATCAAGGTAAAACTGCAAAAATCTGAAAACTATTACCTGGCAGAACAGCAAAAACACATGCCGGAGGTGGACGAGGAGTTGTACTTCCATATTGATGAAAAAAACAACCAGGTAGAATTGACAGACAAGGGATTGCATTTCATCACCAAAGGTGGCGAAGACCCCAATTTCTTTGTGCTCCCCGACCTGAGCCTTGCCATCGCTGAGATTGAAAAAGCCGCAACCACTGCAGACGAGAAACTGGCCATGAAAGAAGGGCTCCTCCAGGATTATTCTTCCAAGGCAGACAGGATTCATACCATACAGCAATTGCTGAAAGCCTATACCCTCTTTGACAAGGATATTGAATATGTGGTCATGGACGGTGCTGTCAAGATTGTTGACGAGCAGACGGGCAGGATCATGGAAGGCAGAAGGTACAGCGACGGTCTTCACCAGGCCATTGAAGCCAAAGAAAATGTGAAGATTGAAGCGGCCACCCAAACCTATGCCACGGTTACCCTTCAGAACTATTTCAGGATGTACCATAAGCTGGCCGGTATGACCGGAACAGCAGAAACAGAAGCCGCGGAATTGTGGAATATTTACAAGTTGGATGTGGTTACTATTCCAACCAACCTGCAAATGACCAGGAAAGACCAGGAAGACCTTGTGTTCAAAACCAAGCGCGAAAAATTCAAGGCGGTCATTGATGAGATTGAACAACTCCGGGAAGCAGGCCGACCCGTGCTGGTGGGAACCACCTCAGTAGAGGTGTCTGAGTTGCTGGGAAGAATGTTGCAGCAGAAAAAAATCCCACACAATGTATTGAACGCCAAACAACATGCCAAGGAAGCCCAGGTGGTGGCCGAGGCAGGTTTGGCGGGCAATGTAACCATCGCCACCAACATGGCGGGAAGGGGAACGGATATCAAACTGGGGCCTGGCGTGAAAGAAGCTGGAGGCCTTGCCATCATCGGTACAGAAAGGCACGAGAGCCGTCGCGTAGACAGGCAGTTGCGTGGTCGTGCAGGCCGTCAGGGTGATCCGGGATCATCTCAATTCTATGTATCCTTGGAAGATGACCTCATGCGCATGTTCGGAAGCGACCGCATTGCTTCTTTGATGGACAGGATGGGATACAAGGAAGGGGAAGTGATCCAGCACAGCATGATCACCAAAAGCATCGAACGTGCGCAGAAAAAAGTGGAGGAAAACAACTTTGGCATCAGAAAACGTTTGCTGGAATATGATGATGTGATGAACAAGCAGCGCAGTGTCATTTATGGCAAAAGACAGCATGCGCTGTTTGGAGAAAGGCTGGCCCTTGATCTGGACAATGCCTATTATGCAGTTGCCGCCAATGTCGTCAACCAATTTACAGGAAGCAATGACCATGAGGGTTTCAAGCTTTCTGCTATCCTGCATTTTAGTGTTGAAACTGCCATCAGCAAGGAGGCCCTTGAGAAAGGAAATACCAATGAACTGACAGAACAATTGTACAAGGAAGCCATTGAACAGTATACCGCCAAAAAATCACTTTTGGCCAAACAATCATTGCCTGTATTCCAGAATGTGCGCACTACACAGGGAAACCATATCGTCAATGTGGTAGTTCCTTTCACAGATGGCAAAAAGACCATCAATGCACTGACCAACCTGGACAAGACCATCAGCACCAAGGGCATGGAACTCGTATCATCCCTTGAAAAAACCATCACCCTTGCCATCATTGATGATACCTGGAAAGAGCATCTCAGGGCGATGGACGATTTGAAGCAAAGTGTGCAAACGGCAGTATATGAGCAGAAAGATCCGCTGGTCATTTACAAGCAAACCGCTTTCCAGCTCTTCTCTGAAATGGACGCCGAAGTGAACAAGGATATCGTTTCTTTCCTTTGCCACGCCTCGCTTCCGGTTGAAAACTCAGGTGCCGGACTCAAGGAAGGAAGGGAAAGCAGAACAGACATGAGCAGGATGAAAGTGAGGAAGGATGAACTGTCTGCATCGGGTGCTCCCGAATTGGCGGAAGGAGACAACCAATACCATGATCCTTCTGAGGCATCAAAACAAGAACCGGTGAGGGTTGGACCCAAAGTTGGCAGGAATGATCCTTGTCCTTGTGGCAGCGGAAAAAAATTCAAGGCCTGCCATGGTCGTGACGCAGAGTAATCGAACATCATCAAAATAGCAACATGTTCAAACCACTCTATTTGTATCTTCTGACACTGGTGATGGCATTGGGTGTATCTGCACATGCACAATTTGCCAAAAGTCCTTATGTGAAAAGAGATCCAAGGGTGGACAAGCTGGTAGACAAACAGATTGAACTTAACAAACAGGCCTTGAGGGTCAGGACAACACTTGAACCAGGATTCAGGATTCTGGTGATCAGTACAAACAAAAGAGACCTGGCCATTGATGCCAAATCAAGGTTATTGAAAATTTACCCCGACCAAAAATCATACCTGTTTTACCAATCTCCCAATTTCAAGTTGCAATTCGGTAACTTCAGAACAATGAAAGAAGCAGAGCTGATGAAAAAAGAGCTGGTGCTAGACTTTGGAGAAAACCTCATCATTATTCCATCACAGGTGGAGGTGAAGGGAGAAAAACTGGAAGCAGAAAATTTTTAATGAATTCAATATGCTGAGAGAAAAAATCAAACAGCTATCTGCCCAATATTTTGAGGAGTATCGTTCGATCAGGCACCATTTGCATGCCCATCCTGAGCTGAGTTATAAGGAATACAATACATCAAAATTTGTACGCGACCACCTCACCCACCTCGGCATTCCTTTCTCTGTTATGGCAGAAACGGGTGTCATTGGTATCATTGAGGGTAAACGATCAAACCGTGTCATTGCCCTCAGGGCAGACATGGATGCCTTGCCCATCCAGGAAGAGAATGATGTTCCATATGCATCTACCATCCCCGGTGTCATGCACGCCTGTGGCCATGATGTGCATACCACTTGCTTGTTGGGTGCAGCCCGTATTTTGCATGAATTGAGAGATGAATGGGATGGAACTGTAAAACTTATTTTCCAACCCGGGGAAGAAAAAAACCCCGGAGGGGCCAGCTTGCTGATCAATGAAGGCGTGCTTGAAAACCCTGCACCTGCCTCTATTTTTGGATTGCACGTGCATCCCCTGTTGGACATTGGAAAAATGAGTTTTGCCTCTGGTAAAGTGATGGCCAGTGCTGATGAACTTTATATTACGGTAAGGAGCAAGGGAGGCCATGCAGCAAAACCTTACCTTACAGCCGATACTGTGCTCACTGCTTCACAGATTGTGGTTGCTTTGCAACAGGTGGTCAGCAGAAACAACAACCCTTTCTCCCCTTCCGTGCTGTCGATTTGTTCGATGCAGGGAGGATATACAACGAACGTTATTCCTTCTGAACTGAAAATGATGGGTACTTTCCGCGCAATGGATGAAGGCTGGCGTTTTGAGGCCCATCGCCGCATCCGGGAGATTGTAGAGCAAGTAGGCAAGGCTTGTGGA
The DNA here is from genome assembly GCA_021738605.1 of Chitinophagaceae bacterium. Classification (GTDB taxonomy): domain Bacteria; phylum Bacteroidota; class Bacteroidia; order Chitinophagales; family Chitinophagaceae; genus Pollutibacter. Next base: position 7,814 of record JAIPBY010000029.1, read on the forward strand.
GCAGAAGTGGAACTGGAGATCAGCGTGGGTTATCCCTCTGTCGTCAATGATCATGCTTTGACCCAACACGCAAGGTCATTGGCAGAAGAAATGATTGGCACTGAAATGGTGGAAGAAACTGAATTGAGCATGGGCGCAGAAGATTTTGGCTATTATTCACAGAAAATACCGGGATGTTTTTACAGGCTCGGCACTGGCAACAAGGCCATGGGCATTGTATCTGGCGTTCACACTCCAACCTTTAACATTGATGAATCTGCCATTCAAACAGGCATGGCGATGATGGCGTATTTGGGGGTGAAAGGGTGAAATGAAATAAAAATATTTTATGCAAAAAAAAGATTTGAGAAGAGAACAGGCCCTTGAGTACCATGCAAAAGGAAGGCCTGGAAAAATTGAAGTGATCCCAACGAAAGAGGCCAAAACCCAAAGGGATCTTTCTTTGGCTTACTCTCCGGGGGTTGCGGAACCCTGCATGGAAATTTTCCATGACATTGAAAATGTATACAAATACACGGCCAAAGGCAATCTGGTAGCGGTAATCAGCAATGGCACTGCTGTACTTGGTCTTGGCGATATTGGCCCTGAGGCTGGTAAGCCTGTGATGGAGGGGAAAGGCGTACTCTTCAAAATCTTTGCAGACATCGATGTGTTTGATATTGAGATCAACGAAAAAGATCCGGTCAAATTTGTGGAGATTGTTAAGGCATTGCAACCCACCTTTGGCGGTGTTAACCTCGAAGACATCAAGGCTCCAGAATGTTTTTATATTGAGCAAAGGCTGAAGGAAGAGATGAACATTCCCATCATGCATGACGACCAGCATGGCACAGCCATCATCAGTGGTGCAGCACTGCTCAACGCACTGGAGCTGCAAGAAAAAAAGATTGATGAAATCATCATCCTTGTCAATGGTGCAGGGGCTGCTGCCATGGCCTGTATAGATCTCTATGAAGCCCTTGGGGCCAAGCGGGAAAACATCTGGATGTTTGACTCAAAAGGATTGATCAGAAAAGACCGTACTGATCTTGATGAAAGAAAATCAAGGTTTGCTGTTGACAGAAAAGACCTCTCACTTGATGAGGCATTCGAAGGTGCGGATGTATTCATTGGCCTGAGCAAGGGCAATGTGGTTACGAAGGAAATGGTGGCGAAAATGGCAACAAGGCCAATTGTTTTTGCCATGGCCAACCCAGATCCTGAAATCACCTGGGAAGATGCCACTGGTATCCGGACAGACATCATCATGGCAACCGGAAGGTCCGATTATCCCAACCAGGTAAACAATGTTTTGGGCTTCCCCTATATCTTTAGGGGTGCACTGGATGTAAGGGCAACACAAATCAATGAGGCCATGAAACTGGCTGCAGTAAAGGCGCTTGCCGAACTCACCAAAACAGCAGTGCCCGATATTGTCAACATGGCCTACAATGAATCTGCCATTGCTTTTGGCCCCAACTACATCATTCCAAAACCATTGGATCCCCGGCTGATCAGCACCATTTCACCTGCAGTAGCAAAAGCTGCCATGGAAAGTGGTGTTGCCAAAAAATCGATCACTGACTGGGATGCATACGAGATTGAATTGAACAAGCGATTGGGCATAGACAACCAACTGATCAGGGCGCTGGGAAGCAAGGCCAGAAAAGATCCCAAGCGGGTTGTATTTGCCGATGCCGAAAATGCAAAAGTGTTGAAAGCCGCTCAAATCGCGCTTGACGAGGGCATTGCCATCCCCATCTTGCTGGGAAATCCCAACATCATCCAGGAGATTGCAGAGATCAACAACATCACCATTGAGGGAATGGACATCATCAACCCCAAGAGTGAAGACGTGGTCAAGAAACGCCAGGAATATGCAGATTACTTTTTCATGAAAAGACAACGCAGGGGCATCAACAAATATGAAGCGGGAAAACTCATGAAAGACCGCAATCATTTTGGTTGCATGATGGTGGAAACCGGAGATGCAGATGCCATGATCTCCGGACTGAGCAGAAACTATCCAGATACCATAAGACCGGCGATTCAAATCATAGGAACAGAGGATGGTGTAAAGAAAATTGCAGGCATGTACATCATGCTAACCAAAAAAGGACCCTTGTTCCTTGCAGATACCACGGTAAATTTCCATCCAACAGCAGAAGAACTTGCAGACATCACCTTGCTTGTTGCAAAAGAAGTAAAGAGCCTCGGCATAACCCCAAGGATTGCCATGTTGAGCTATTCAAACTTTGGCAGCAGTGATACGCCCGAAGCCGTTACCGTTCGCAATGCAAGGGCCATTGTAAAACAAAGAAATCCATCCCTGATTGTAGATGGAGAGGTGCAGGGAATTGTTGCGTTCAACAAAGAAATCCTGCGGGAGAATTATCCTTTCTCCGAACTGGTAGACAATGGAAATGTAAACACCTTGATTTTCCCGAACCTCAGTGCGGGTAACATAGCTTACAACCTGTTGCAGGAAGTTGGAGAAGCGGATGCGATTGGTCCAGTATTGCTCGGGTTGAAAAAACCTGTTCACGTATTGCAGCTGGGATCATCAACCAGGAGCATATTGAACATGGTCATGATTGCGGTCATTGATGCACAGGATAAAATGAAGAAAGCCGGCAAACCATGAATATATTCACAAGGTTTGGAGAATTTTTTCTAATGCTCAAAGGCATGTTCAGCAAGCCCGAGAACTGGAGGATGTATTGGAAAGAATTGATGCACCAGTGTGTTGAACTGGGCATTGGTTCTTTGGGAATTGTCAGCATCGTTGCCGTGTTTATTGGTGCCGTATCAACGCTCCAAACATCCTACCAGTTTCTTAGTCCAATCATCCCCCGTTCAGTAATTGCCATAATTGTAAGAGACACGGTCATCCTTGAATTTGCTCCTACCATTACCTGTGTGGTGTTGGCCGGTGTTGTAGGGAGTAAAATTTCAAGTGAACTGGGCAACATGCGGGTCAGTGAACAAATAGATGCGTTGGAAATCATGGGAATCAACACCAAAGCCTATCTCATTTTGCCCAAAATTATTGCCGCATTGATTACCATACCCATGTTGGTTGTCCTTGCAATGGGGCTTGGTATTTGGGGGGGACGGTTTATTGGAGAGGTCACAGGCATTTTGCCGCATGAAATATTTGACCGTGGATTGGTAGAGGCATTTGTACCTTACAATGTAAAATTTGCATTGATCAAAGCCTATACCTTCGCTTTTATCATTACTGCCATCCCTGCCTATTATGGTTACAACGTAAAAGGAGGTGCACTTGAAATTGGAAGAGCGAGTACCACTGCAGTGGTGACCAGTTGTATCATCATCCTGCTGGCTGACTATGTATTGGCAGCAATACTCCTTTAAAACTGAAACATGATATCCATCACCAACATAGCCAAAGGATTTTCTGATAAGCCGGTCATAGAGGGCGTTTCAGCTGAATTTGAAACCGGAAAATGCAACCTGATCATTGGTGCCAGTGGCAGTGGAAAAACGGTGTTGATGAAATGCCTGGTCGGATTGATTACACCGGATGCCGGTGAAATCATATATGATGGTGAGAACTTCAGCCTTATGAATGCTGAAGCAAAAAAAATCATGCGCAGAAAAATCGGTATGCTTTTTCAAGGATCTGCGCTTTTTGACAGCAAAACTGTTGAGCAAAACATCATGTTTCCTTTGGACATGTTCAGCCATGATACCAGGGCGGAAAAACAGAAAAGGGTTGACAAGGTGCTGGACCGGGTAAACCTGAACGGCGCCCACAAAAAATTTCCGGCAGAGATCAGTGGAGGAATGAAAAAAAGGGTGGGTATTGCAAGGTCAATTGTGCTCAATCCCCAATATCTTTTTTGTGATGAGCCCAATTCAGGCCTTGATCCACAAACATCCCTTGTAATCGACAAACTGATCAGGGAAATCACCACTGAATACAATATCACCACCGTCATCAATACCCATGACATGAACAGTGTGATGGAAATTGGAGACAGGATCCTTTACATGTACCAAGGCAAAAAAGAATGGGAAGGGAACAGCAAGGAAATCATTTTCAGCAAAAATGAAAAGCTGAACAACTTCATCTTTGCATCAGATTTTTTGAAGGATGCAAAGGACATGAGAATGCTGGAAGTAAGCGGAAAAATTGATGGAAACAGAAACATGGACCAGCTGCTCAATGGCTAGGCCTCCCCTTCTTCAATCCAATTGAGATTATATTTAAACATTCCTCGCATCAGCACCTGCTCCATCGCCTCTTTTTATTATCTTCGCCCCACCAAAATAAACATCTTTACCATGTCAGTTTTAGTGAACAAGTCATCCAAGATCATTGTACAGGGTTTTACCGGTACTGAAGGCACATTTCATGCAACACAAATGATTGAATACGGCACCCAGGTTGTTGGTGGCGTTACCCCTGGCAAAGGGGGAAGCTCCCATCTTGACAGGCCGGTTTTCAATACTGTTGCTGATGCTGTTCAACAAACGGGAGCTGATGTAAGCATCATTTTTGTACCTCCAGCATTCGCCGGAGATGCGATCATGGAAGCTGCTGAAGCAGGAATATCATTGGTGGTTTGTATCACAGAAGGCATTCCAGTTCAGGACATGGTCAAGGTAAAAAATTATCTTCAGGGTAAGTCAACAAGGCTGATTGGGCCAAACTGTCCTGGTGTAATCACTGCTGATGAATGCAAGGTGGGCATCATGCCAGGCTTCATCTTCAAAAAAGGCAATATAGGTATCGTTTCTAAATCAGGTACCCTCACATACGAAGCGGCAGACCAGATCGCTAAGGCAGGTCTTGGCGTAACTACAGCGATTGGAATTGGTGGCGATCCCATCATTGGAACCCCCACCCGCGACGCGGTTGAGTTGTTGATGAACGATCCTGAAACCCATGGCATTGTCATGATCGGAGAAATTGGCGGTGGCATGGAAGCTGAAGCTGCACGCTGGATCAAAGAACATGGTACCAAGCCTGTTGTTGGATTCATCGCGGGCCAAACTGCACCTCCCGGCAGAAGAATGGGTCATGCAGGTGCCATCATCGGCGGTTCTGATGATACAGCTGAAGCCAAAATGAAAATCATGCGCGAGTGCGGCATCCATGTGGTAGACAGCCCTGCTGACATTGGAAAGACCATGGCAGCAGCAATGGCAGGAAAATAATTTTCCGACGACGACCATGAGCAAGCCTCCTCTTTATCATATTCCTTATAAATTCAGAAGGTTTGAGAATCTCCATATTTTACTATGGCTGATCAAGGATGTCTGCTGGGCTTTGAACCTCAAGATTCCTGCTTTGATCATGATCATCCCTACCATGCTGGTGGCCATGTTGATCACTTACCAGACCAGAAAAATCACCGGAGAGCTGCTGCACAACCTTGCCATTAATTTTTGGATCACTGCCAACTGTACATGGATGATCGGGGAGTTTTATGGCTGGGATGCCAATCTCGTTGGGCCTTATGGATTGAGGGAATTCTCTGTCCTGCCTTTTGGCATTGGTTTGTTGATCCTGGGATATTATTACCTGGTATACATGCATAAACCAGGGCTGGAAGAACAGGTTCAGCAACAGACAAAAAAGGTTATCCAGGAGATGGAAGCCAAAGGCCACAACTAATCTGGCCAAAAATGCAGTCCTTGAAGTATCTTTGAGACCTTAATCAAGGCCTCAACAAATCAATCAATATGTTCAGATCGCATACATGTGGAGAACTCAGGCTCGAGCACGCAGGTTCGTCAATTACGCTGGCAGGATGGGTGCAGACAGTAAGGAAATTCGGTGCCATCACTTTTGTAGACCTTCGTGATCGCTACGGCATCACACAATTGGTTTTCAATGAAGGTTTCAACCAGCAGCTGGACGAAAATCCCTTGGGTAGGGAATTTGTTTTGCAGGCCAAGGGCAAAGTGATTGAAAGGAGCAACAAGAACCTCGCCATTCCAACCGGTGAAATTGAGTTGGAAGTCAGCGAATTCACCATTTTAAATAAATCTGCCGTTCCACCTTTTACCATTCAAGATGATACCGATGGTGGTGATGATATTCGGATGAAATACAGGTACCTTGACCTTCGCAGGAATGCTGTCAAAAGGAATCTGGAACTCCGCTATGCCGTAAACCGATCAGCAAGAAATTTCCTGCATGAAAATGCATTCATGGACATAGAAACTCCCTTCCTGATCAAGTCTACGCCAGAAGGGGCAAGGGATTTTGTGGTTCCTTCAAGAATGAACCAGGGACAGTTCTACGCCCTTCCCCAATCACCACAGACCTTCAAGCAACTCCTGATGGTGAGTGGCTATGACCGTTACTACCAGATCGTAAAATGCTTCAGGGATGAGGATTTGAGGGCTGACAGGCAGCCTGAATTCACTCAGATTGACTGTGAAATGGCCTTTGTGGAACAGGAGGATATCCTGAACATGTTTGAGACCCTGATCAAGCGAATTTTCAAGGACGTAAAGAACATTGATTATACCGATGTAGTGGAGCGCATGACCTGGGAAGATGCCATGTGGCAGTTCGGCAACGACAAGCCTGATATCCGTTTTGGCATGAAGATCTGCACCTTGAAAAAACCATCAACGGTATTTTTCAACAAGGAGGATCATTCAGCGCTGATCAATGATGCTGGATTTGTTGTTTTTGATGCTGCTGAATCTGTGATGGCCATTGCCGTTCCAGGTGGTGCTGCGTTCACTAGAAAACAGTTGGACGAACTGACCGAATGGGTAAAGAGGCCACAGATAGGGATGAAAGGATTGGCCTACATCAGGTACAATGAGGATGGAACACTGAAGAGCAGCATTGACAAGTTCTATGCTGAAGACCGTTTAAAGGCTATTGCAGACACTTCAGGCGCCAACAAAGGGGACATCATTCTGATCCTTGCCGGAGCCGAGGAAAGAACCCGCAAGGCCACCAGTGAGCTGAGGCTTGAAATGGGCAAACAACTGGGATTGCGCAAAGAAGATGAATTTAAATTGCTTTGGGTACTTGACTTCCCATTGTTTGAATATGCAGAAGAAGAGAACCGCTGGGTGGCAAGGCATCATCCATTCACTTCCCCCAAACCATCACAGATCCAGACCATGATCGACAACGATCCTGTGATCCATGATGCGGCCAATTATCTTTCTCATCCTTATGCGCAGATCAAGGCCAACGCTTACGACATGGTATTGAATGGCAATGAGATTGGCGGCGGTTCTATCAGGATCTTCCAGCGTGAATTGCAAGAAAAAATGTTTGCAGCCCTAGGCATGAGTGAGGAAGAAGCCCTGCACAAGTTTGGCTTCCTGCTGGGCGCTTTTGAATATGGTGCTCCTCCCCACGGAGGCATTGCTTTTGGATTTGACAGGCTTTGCTCCATCCTCGGTGGAAGCGAGAGCATCCGTGATTTCATCGCCTTTCCCAAGAACAATTCAGGCCGTGACGTAATGCTTGATGCACCATCTACCATTGATGATGCACAGTTGAAGGAGTTGGGGATTGGTTTGAGTTAGTTGAAGTTGTCAGCCGAAGGCTGAGAGGTTTAAGGGGTTGAAGCGGTTGAAGAATCTTACTTCCTGCTCCAAACCTCATGGATTTTTTCACCTTTGGAACTCAGGCCGGAATGGTGCCATTCTCCATTGTTGATTTTAGCTTTGAAGCTGAGTGAGGCTCCAACGCGGGTTGCATCGCGGGAGAAGAACTCAATATGCTCAGTATACGTTCCATCTTTCAAACTATAATGTCCACCACCGGTTCCAAAGAATTCTCCTGTTTCCATATTGATGGCAGCCCACTGAAACCTGGTTCCGGAAAGTATCTTGATGGTCTTTCGGGCAGCTGGCTTGATGGGCGTCATTGTGCCGGATTGCTCTCTTCCCGTAATTCTCCAATTTCCCGCAAGTGATTCAGTGGCTTCATCAACTTTCTGCCATTTTTTTGCATTGCCCTCAAGTGGAAGCATCATGGTATTTCCCTTAAGCTTTATATCATAACTATAGCCGGACTTCACTTCAGTCCGATCAACGGTATTGAATTCAATCACGCCAGACATTTTTCCTTTTTCAACCATGGCGGTTCCACCACGGGTACTGATGAACTTTTTT
>JAIPBY010000030.1 GCA_021738605.1 Chitinophagaceae bacterium
TTTCTCCCATTGTTTGGCTGATGAAATGTTATTGCCATTTTTTGCCATCAACAGTGCTGGAATATTTTGCTGTGAAAATGAATGCACAGAAAATAAAATGATCAAGGTGCTAAACAATATGCTTTTGTTCATGGTATGATTTTTATTTGATTGGATAAAGTCTGTACATGATCACGCCATGGTGTGGAATGATGGATGTGAATGATGATTCCTTTACACCCAGGTTTTTTTGACGCCATACATCTTGCACGCGCCACTTTCCCTTCAATCCAAGCTTTGCAAATGTGGTATTGAAATTCTTGGGCTTCTCCGTTCCCCAGCGAAAAAAAGATTGTGGGGTTTTCCCATAATCATCTGTGTTGAAAAAACCAACAGCATAAGATCCGTCTGCCATTGGCTTCAACCAGGTTTGAATTCCACCCTCATCAGCCATCAACCTGGCCGATTTACCCAAGGGATCTTGGTCAATTTCAATCACTTCATCATTGGTCAGCAAGTTCAATGTAAAGGCATCAAGCTGTTCAATAGGACAACCAATCAGCAAAGGTGCAGATAACAAAGCAAACAGACTGATATGACTGTATTGCTCATCTGGTGTGAGCCTGGTTGGATGCATGTCTGAACCGGTGGTTACATTTCCCAATATCATCATGTCTGGATCATTCCAATGCCCAGGCCCACCATAAGGCCCCCATTTGTCCAACGTAAATGTGCAATGGTACAATCCATGCCAGCTATCGCGGATGTCTGGCCCGGTCCTGTACATGTTGGAAATCCTTGCCCAATCTTTAACATCGCTGAATGGAGCAGAATTGGATAAACTGTAGATGATGTCGCGGCCTGATTTTTTCAAAGCGATGGACATCCTTTCTGCAGAAGGTACCTCAAGGCGCCAGTCATACTTCAGAAAATCTACACCCCAGTCGGCCATTTGAAGGGCATCTTCTTTTTCAAATCGGTATTTTCCGATATACCGATAATTTCTTTTGTTGTTTTTTACAGAATCAGGAAAAGCACCATTTTCTAAATTGGATGAACCGCCAACATATCCTGCATAACTGGTAATCCAAGGTGTTGAATAAACCCCCAACTTCAATCCCATGCCGTGGATTTTATCTATCAGTTTTTTAAAATCAGGAAACTTTTCATTCGCCTGTAGTGCATTGTATTTTCTTCCCCTATTGCCCTGCCAGGCATCATCAATGTTTACATAATTCCAGCCATGGTCTTTGAGGCCCATGTTCACCATGGCGTTGGCGGAGGCAAGTACTTTTTCTCCATCAATCAATCTTGCCCAGGAATTCCAACCATTCCAGCCCATTGGGGGGGTCAGTGAAATGGTATCACCCACTTTGATGACCAATGTTTTCTGGGATGATCCAAATTGATTTACTGCTTTCAATACAACCTCATGATTTCCTTTCTCCATCAACTTTCCTATGATGATTCCTGTTTGTGTATCAAGGGACAATCCTTTGGGTAAACGCTCTGCGGAATATTGCATTGGTTTTTCTCCAGATGCAACAATGGTGAATAAAAATGGATTTCCGGGAGTTACACCAAAAACAGGTGCTGTATTGATTTTAGGCTTTTTTGGGGGAACAGGTGTGAGGATATACTTTTGCGCAAGATTAGGTATGCTCTTGGGTAAAGCATCACCAATCATGGTCATCTTTGCATCCGCCCAATTTGAATAGACTTTTGTGAAACCTTCATCCTTCACCATTACCAGCATCCCCAACCTTTGTACTCCTTTCAAATCAACGGTAAAACTTTTGGGTTGGTTGCCAAGTTTCATCGCACCTGATTCAAACAAAATTTTTCCATCACCCAACACATAGAAAAAATGGGGAAGCATTTTGTTGCCTAAATCATCCACACCCACAGTAGCAGAGAACTCAGTAGCCTTACCTTCCAACAAAAACGAAATGATGCTGGTTGAGGCTACGCCAATACCATGTGTATATGTTATTCCAGCCATCCGCATGGAATCACCGCCCTGATTGGTTTTGGTAAGAATACCTGGTATTCCTTCAGAGAATGATTTGACAGGAAGCTCGTCCAGCCAAATTAACCTTGGCGTTAGTAAATCATTCTTTGGAGTTTTTGACGAAGAAATTTGTTGTCCTCCTGCAGCAAATCCAGCAAAAATAAAAATAAAAGAAATCAAGAAACACTTCATGGTATATCCAATTTGTTTGTGTGTGTCGTTAAAATGTTTAGTCCTGTGAATCATCATCATCTGACTTTTTCGGTTTAGTCTTTGGAGGATACAAAGGCTCTGCATGAACTTTTTCCATATATGCGACCAACCTGGCCTCCAACGCACTCGCTTTGTTCGGATCGGTCTTGACATGGTCATGCAATTCTCCAGGATCATCTTTCAAGTTATACAACTCCACCTTCTTTAAATTCCAGAACTTGATCAACTTATCATCACCAATCCGAATGGATGAATGTGATTTTCCGAAATAATGAAATACAAGCCCATCCTCTTTTCTTGAAACATTTCCCTTATTTCCTGCAAGCAACAAGGGCTTGAAACTTACACCATCAAGGTTTGGGGGCAAGGCGTTGGTATTCCCTGCCAAGTCACTAAGGGTAGGAAGAATATCCCATCCAGTTACAGGAATATTGTTTTGGGTGCCTCCTTTGATGCCGGGTCCTATCACCATGAAAGGAACGCGAACGCCACCTTCATAAAGTGTCCACTTCCCTCCCCTCAGAGGATAGTTGTTGGTCTTGAAAGAAAGTGTTGAGGGATGATCGAATTTATTCTTGATGGGGGGTACTGCTTCAACAGCACCATTGTCTGCCATGAAAATCACGTAGGTATTGTCTCCGATGCCCAAGGCCTCAATTTTATCGAGGATTTTGCCTATCCCCGCATCCAAATCTTCCAACATGGCGGCATACTTGTCATTTTGGTGAATTTCTCCCTTTGCTTTTTGCTGGTACTTTTTATGGGTTGCCTCTTTTGCCTGATAATCAACATGTGTTGCATAATGTGAAACTTGCAAGAAAAAAGGATTGCCTGCTTTTGCCTGCCTGCCCATAAAATTCAATGCACGGTCTGTAATGGTTTCAATTCGTTTGGGATCATTGTTCAAAAACAAATCGGTCCACTTGCTTTCCTTGGTTGAATTCATGTCCCCATTCCTGTTTCCCGTGTTTCCATCGCTTTCATCATAACCCAAATCCTCAGGGAAGATATCAGCCCGCAGGTCCCACTTCCCAAAATGTGCAGCCTTGTATGCAGGAGATATTGATTTTAATACAGACGGAATTGCAGCAACTTTTTTAAAATCCGGATGATAATTTTCCTTGAATGTTGCATCTCCCTGTCTGGCTGGGGTCTGGCCAAATTGTATACTCCTCCTTGTTGGACAACAAAGCGCACAAGGCGCATATCCATTGGAGAACCGCATGCCCTTCGAAGCAAATCGCTCTAGCTGAGGGGTTTGATAATAATCAGATTTTGAGTTAAGAACCCTGTCATCCATCAATTGTGAGGTGCTTGTCCAACCCTGGTCATCTGTCAAAATGAAGATAAAATTGGGTTTGGTGGCCTTGGGTGCATCACCAAAATAATTGAATGCCATTATCCCCAATACACTAATTGCCAGCATGCTGAACATTAATTTTTTCCCAAGTAACGATCGCGTTCTTTTCTTCATTGGTTCAACTATTTTTTAACCCCATTTAGGAGTTGATTCATCAGCATTAATCTTTTTATCGAAGCAGGAATTTCATCTTTCGCTTCTTGCAAGATGGACTTCCCATTGATAGTCTCCAGTAGTTTTGAACTGCCCAGGTCTTTTCCAGCAAAGGTCTTTCCTTGGTTAAGTATATTACCTAATGAAACAAGCATAGTGGTGTGATTATAATTCCAGGCCTTGATCAGGGCGGGTTTGGCTGCATCCATTTCAGCAGTGATATGCCAATTTCCGATGGTAAACATACCATTGGATTTGTTGATGTTCAATGGTTGAAAACTGCCATCTGGCTTTACCTGGATGATGGCGAGATAGCGCATCTTCTCTTTTTTCTCTGTTGATTCTGCCTTTAAATGCCACTGATTTTTAAAATTGACGGTGTCACCATCTTCATTGACCTTGTTCGTCCAATTGTCTACCGGTACTGAAAACTGATCTGTTAATTTGAAATCAAATGTTGATGATGAAAACAATGAAACCTGGGCCTGAGCGGACTCATTTCCAGCCAAGATAGTTTTTTTCAAAGGATCAAGGATCATCTTGTTGTCGTTATGCAACAACCAACTCCAGGTTGCCGGATGGTCGGCTTCCAACTCATCATAAATCACCACAATTGATGGTCTTAACATAACATAATGCCTTCTGAAAACCTTCATGCCAGCATCAATATTTTGCCCTTCGTCTTTTCCGGAATATGCATTGGAAGCATCGCCCACCACGTATGAAATTTCCTGACCATGCAAGAACCTTGGGATATAACCATAGCCTCCTGCATTGAATGCCTGGCCCTTCCCGTCAATTAAAATGCCATTGTGCCCTTGGGTATGTTTGTGCCATTCTAAAAAATGGGGATCTCCCATCGCTGGGCGATAACCAGAATTATAGAAAAGTCGCTTGCCACCAAAAGCAATATTGAATGTATTTTGGTCTGCATGTGTATGTGCCATGGAGGCAAAAGGACTGCTGCGCAATGACAACATGAGATTCGTTTTGCTGTTTTGCAACGTTGTATGCATGTAGGCCACACCTATTTCAGGAAAGACTGCTGCCTGAGGAAATGTTTGTTTCGAAGAAAGCATTGGCGATTTCATTTGAATTCCCTGCTTCAACCGAAACCATCTAAACTCATCGTCTTCTGAAATATCCTTGCCCATCCCGGACAGGATTGTTTTTGAATACCATGCGGCATAGGGATCATTGAACAACCGGGCCATGGCATCTGTATAGCCTGCGTAACGGAGGTTGGGAGATGAATACTTGTCGCCATCATTGCAAAAACCATCTGCTACTGAATTGGGAGGGAATGCATAAGTTAACCAACGTGGATTGTTGTTGAACCACGGTGATCCCATAAAATCAACGCCTGTAAGATCCTTAAATATGGAGGAGACATCAACCAATGTCAGTGTGTTCATACCAAAATAGGATGTACCATTGAACCATGCACCATCTCCCTCTGCCATTTTGGGTGATTGTGCAATCCACAGTTCATAGACATATTCCAACCATTTCTTGGCTTCCGGAACCTCTCCATGCAATGCCAATGATGTTTGCAAGAGGTTATGTAAAATATGCTGCCAAACATGCATTGAAGAAGAGCGACTCTCCACTTGCCCTACCCACAAAGCATAAAAATGTTTTGCCCTTGTTGATGTTTGTTGGATTATTTTCTGCCTTTCATCTGCCGTCAACAAATCCCAAAAACTATCAAGTCCAATGGCCATGGATGACATGATGCCCGCATCTCCGAAATCATTTTTGTGTGATGGTCCATTGGGATCCCAGCTGGCTAATTCCATCATCCATGCCTTTGCAGCCCTAAAATAAACTGTATCTCGCGTGAGCACAAAGGCTTGTGAAAAGGTATTCAAGATTTTCTGAACCTTCCAACCCGTCCACTTGCTTGCCAACATGGCAATTTTATCATTCTCAAAATCATCCTTGCCTTTGTAGGTGGGAAGCGCCATGGATTCTTTGGAAATGGGTTCTTTGAGGAATTCATTGGCCTCCTGGATGATCAATGCGGTTTCTTTTTGCCCAGAAGCTTGTGTCCTAAATAACGATGCTTCTTTTTTCCTGACCAAAACCCTGGGATGATCCATAGGAATGGCAGAAATCAATGCCTTGCTATCAGGTGTTGGAAATTTTCTTGTTGATGTAGTGACGACAAATGAATCAATTGAATTCCAAGCACCATAATTTGTTTTGTATTGCCAATACCATTTCCCATTCGCCAACTGTGAATGCGGATTGAACATGGCATAAGGAATACCAGATTTCTCAATCAATTGACTGCTAAAATCTTTTGAAGAAGATAAACGAACACTATAGGTAGCTTTCTTGGTTGATGGCCATTGAAGGCTTGGTGAATTGAATCGGGGTTCTTCCCCTTTTGATGGACTGGTCCAAATCCTGATCTTGGGATAGGGAGCATCCAATACAACTTGTGCTGGTGATATTGATTGGGAAAACACTTGAATATTCCACCCAATGAGAACAGCAAAACAAATCAAAAAAGGTTTCCTTACGTATATCATTTGCTGCTTTTTTGATTAAATTTTTCCCAATCCTGGTATTGCTTTTTCAATGCATCAACTACATCTGGGTACTTTGATGCAAGGTTTGTTGTTTCCCCTGGGTCTGATTCAAGGTCAACCAAAAACATAGCATCCAATTCAATAGCTGTGCCTTTGATACCGCTGTCAACGGGGTTTCCCAATAATTTCCATTTCCCTTTTCTTGCCACCCACATTTTCTTGAAAGCCCAGCAATAACCCTGATCATGAGGACTTGGAGCGGTTGTATTGTTGATGACATTCACCAAACTTTTTCCATCCAAATCCGTTCTTGGTAATTTGATATTGCACAATTCAGCCAAAGTTGGAAACCAATCGGTGTTGACAGCAAATTGCTCCCTTACTTGTCCTGCAGGAAGTTTTCCAGGCCAACTGATGATGGATGGCACTTTGATGCCCCCTTCAAACAAAGAGGCCTTTGCCCCCCTCAAGTTACTTGCATTGCCTCCGCCAAAATGTGCCCGCTCTTCTGTTGAATATCCATTGTCTGATTGAAAAATGATGATGGTATTTTTAGTCAGACCCATATCCGATAACTGTTTCAGCAATTGTCCGATTTTATCATCCAGGGTCGACATGAAAGCTGCATATAAATTCCGTGGATATGCCAGGCCTTTTTTGTTATAGTATTCCAACCACTTGGGATCTCCCTGGTAAGGATAATGCGGCAGGTTGATGGCGAAGTACATGAAGAAAGGCTTACTTATTGAGGTGCTCATAAACTGACCCGCTTCTTTCACCATTAGGTCTGGAAAAAACTGACCAGGATAATGTACCTCTTTTCCATTGCGGTAGAGGTCGTGCTTGTTGGGGCCGTTCCAATAAAAAAAATGAGAGTAATTGTCAATGCAACCTGCCATGTGACCAAATGAATGATCAAAACCCTGGGCATTGGGAGCCATCTCGGGCTTATAACCCAAATGCCATTTGCCAATATGCGCCGTTGCATATCCTGCATTTTTAAACATCTCTGCCATGGTAAACCTGTCTGAAGGCATGCCCACTGCATCATTCAGTTCAGAGGCATTACCTGGCAATCCTGCCCGCTGAGGATTCAATCCTGTGAGCAAAGAAGCCCTCGACGGGGAGCATACAGGAGATGCATAGAAATTGGTAAACATTGTTCCACTCCTGGCGAGCTTATCAATATTGGGTGTTTCCAGATCCTTGGAGCCATAACAATTGAGGTCGATGGCACCTTGATCATCTGAATAAATCACAATGACATTGGGGCGCTGTTGCGCCATAGAAGAAAATGTACACATCATCATACCCATCAATACAATCAAACTGCGCATACTCGTTTATTTAATGAGTTTTGTCAAATAAGGATCATTGTTCTTTTTTGCCCATTCCATTAGTTGGGATCTGCTCTGTTGCAAAGCCTTGGCATGCTTGGGGTCATTGACAAGGTTAACCATTTCCCCTGGATCATTCTTCACATCAAACAGTGACTCCCGCGCTGCGCCTTCGTCATAAATCCAATATTTGTATTGACCATTCCTCAGCATACGCCCTTCAGGCTTTAAATTTTGACCTTCAACCCCTACACCTTGAATAAGATGGTCTGATACGACCACATAATCCCGATTTGTTGGTGCAATGTCTTTTTCAAGGTATTGTTTTAAACTATTACCAGGATACATTGCAGGTACTGGAATACCTGCAAAATCAGACAAGGTGGGCAAAATGTCTGTACCGGACTGAACAAAGTAATTTGATTTTCTGGGCTTTACACCTTGGTAATTGATGATGAACGGAACCTTTGCCGCTTCTTCATAAAAAACCGTTTTCTGGTTCCAAAGATGGGCGCCCTGCATGTCTCCATGATCACTGGTAAAAACGATTATCGTATTTTTGTCTTTTCCTGCTTCTTTCAACGATTGAAGCACCCGTCCAATTTCTGCGTCCACTTTTTCAATCAACCGGTAATAAGACCAAATGTATTGACGCCATTTCTCTTCAGTAAAAGTACCCACTGGAAATGCATCACTGTTTTGCATGGAGGTACGCATGTATTTCATGATATCAGATTCATTGACAGAAGGCCTGGCATTGGGTCTGAGCGGTGGGCATTGATCTGCTGGCGGAGGGTTTCCAATGGCACCATCTGGTAATTTTTCTCCACGTGCCCATTGGCAGATATTGTGTGGATTCATAAAAGAAACAACCAGTAAAAATGGATGATCGCGTTTGGTCTTCAAGAAATCATTCGCCAATATGGGTGATATGCTATCATGACCATTTCCGGTTTTATTGGGAAGATAATCGAAGCCATGGGTCTCTGGTGCCTTTCTTTCATAGGGCAAATGCCATTTCCCCACATACCCTGTTTCATATCCTGCATTTTTAAAGATGCTGCCCAGCGAAGGGAACTTTGATGGATCAACCTTCTTTTCTTCATTGGACTGTATTCCCATTTCGTGTGGATACCTCCCTGTAAAAATAGCACTGCGCGATGGAACACAAAGCGGATTGGCACAATAGGCATTGGAGAAAACCACACCGGTTCTTGCCAATTGATCGATATTGGGAGTGTTGATGTATTGATTGCCAAGGTTGAAACTCATCGACTCAGCAGATAATTCGTCTGTCATGATGATGAGGATATTGGGTTTTTCTTGTGCGGTCAATTGCATTGAACGAACAAGAAAAAATATCAAATGCAATACTTTGATTCCCTTAATAACCTTCATGTAAAAATGTATTATTCAGTAAATGATTATTCTATGGTGAATTGGTATTTTCCTTTACTGGTTGCATTTTTCATCCTGAACTGAGCCCTATATATTGTGCCACCCCAGGTATGGGAAATTTTTGCATCTTGAAGTTTGATTTCTTCAATGGTAAGTTCAAATTGCTGCTGATCAAAACTGATGGTAACAGTTTCTGCATCACCTGTTTTTACAAGCATTTTTCCTGGTACAGTGATATCAGGTCTGCTCACCAGCATCATCGGTAAAATGATAGAATCCCTTATACTTGAAAAATCAAAATTGTCTGCAATAACAATTGATTTTCCCTTGTTGTGGGTAATGGTTCTTTCCCATTTTCTCAAGCCCAATTCCTCATTGTATGTTTTTGATATATCCTGCTTGAATATAACTTTTTGGGCATCATTGGTAAATGAAACATTTGATGCTGCGTATTTTCTTCCGGTAAGCTGTACCGCACCATTTACAATCGGAAGCATGTTGTGATAAGCTGAACTTATTACCCAACTCTTGCCATAATCTTTTGTATAGGTTCCTGCGCCTACATCAATCAATATGGGTTTCCCATTGTAAAAAACCATAAAACTACCAACGTCATTGTGGTTATGGCTTTCCTGATTATGCCCTGCTTTGGCGGCTATGTATAAACCTATCTTTGATGCTTCTTGGTCACGTGATACCATCACTTGAATATCAGGCAACCATGCGCTTCCAATGAGTGGCTCAGAAGATGTGGCGTTGAGCAATTCTTTTGAATAATACAACTCAGGGAGTTTTCTCAGCAGTGAATATGCCTCAGGCATGTTAAGACCACCAGGAGTCTTTTTGGCTAGGAAGGCCCCCATTTGCATCATTGTTGAAGAACCAACAGCCTTGCCATAGCGGTAAATCAACATCGGTGAATGGTTGGTTTTTGAAACGGCATCAGCAAAATTCAGGTAATAGCCATCACCGATATAGGCTTTGAAAATAAATTCACCCATGTTTTTGATCAGCGGTTCATTGAACAAATTGAATTTGTTATTGGTGGCCAACTTTACCAAGTCAAGACAATCAAATGTAGAGGCAGCGGCCTTGCCCCAATAACCCGGCCCTTCATCGCATCCACCATCAGCAGGATAAGGATCCAAATAATTATCAAGCACATCAAAGACCTGATGAACAAATTTTGCTCTGCGGTCTTTATTTTTTTCAAGCAATAAAACAGAGGACAATAAATTTGAGCTGATCCATGGATTCCAATTGTTGGGACGTCTTTCCAAAAAAGATCTTTCCTTGTATGACAAAGTCGAATCAACATTCTTCCGACCATATCCCATCCATCGGTATTGTGGATCTGATTCAATCACCTTGAAAATCCTTCTGTCTATCTCAACATAAATTCTTTCTTTGATCAAGGGGTTAACCTTGTCCAATTTATCGCCCATCAAATAAGATACCCATGCCAACAAGGATGATGTTTCAGCCGCGAACAAATCAACAACAGGGTCATTAACATCCGCCAGACCTATCCCCTTTTTTTGATAAGATAAATGAGCTGGTACACCCCAAAAAGTTTCTTCGCAGATGGTCCAAATTCCATCCACAATATCATCCATAAACCTGCCTTTGTTTTCAAGTAATTCTCCTGTAACCAATATAGACAATGCATCCCTTCGGGAAAAACTGATTTTCTCAAAATTCGTCCTGTTGCCATTTTCAGCAAAGTCAAGAAAAACAGATGCCCTCGTCATCGGCCATTGATAACCCAATAAACCTTCTGCCTGTTGGATGAGTTTTGCATGTTGCTCGGAGGACAATACAGACTTCCAGGCAGCAGATTGGTTGACGGCGGGATAAGGAACCCAATCGGTGGCTTCTTGTAGATGTTGTTTGAAAAAGTCAACTGTATATTGCTGTTTCAGGATATGCTTTCCTTCTTGTGCAAAAGGTGAAACCTTGATGATAAGCAAAATCAAAAAGAATAAATAGAATTTTTTCATAACCAATTGGATCTATTTTTCAGCTGCGAATTTTTTGAATTCCCCTGCTATGTTAGCGGTTTCATGGGTGCCTGAATGCACCAATACACGGTATTTTAGATGAATCTTCTCTCCTTTTTTAAAAAGGGTTGCCTTATCGTCCTTGGGCCAGTTCAACGGCGTTGGAGAAAAAAATCCATAATCGCGTGTGAACCATGGCGCGGGATACCAGTTGTTTGAGGGATGCTGCATGATGGCCATCCCCTCAATCTTGTCTCCTCTTTTTCCATAGCAATCAATCCATGGGGAAGGTTTGCCATAGGTTCCCTTTTCGCCTTGTGCACCATCAGCATCAATCATGGTTCCTCCAAAATCAACTGACAAAGAAGGATCCATTCTTCCGGAAAAAAGGGAATGGTTCGTTTTGGCAATCGATACATCCATCAACATTTCCATCGTCACCTCAAAGTCTAACTGAAACATGTCTTTAGTGGGTGCTGTTATCGTGATTTTTCTAAAGTCTTGAATAGGCGCTGGTGCATCAGGGCGCTTCCAAATGCAATCATTTTCAATAACCAACCTTGGTCCGTTGTTTTCAACAATTTCTTCTCTTGTTGAAACGATCTGTCCACCACTCAAGGCCTTGTTCCAGTAATTTCCTCCGTTAACATCATCACTTCCAAAAAACAAGGAACTGTGGTGGGGCCAGATGCCATTCCTCATAGAAGTTACACCAGCACCGGAAGGTCCGTTTACCGGATAGAAGAATGGATATTTTTCATTCTTTGCAAACAAATAGCTGGTAAAAAAGAACTTATTGATGGTTACATCAATGCGGTCGCCAACTTTCACTGCTGTTATTTTGGTTTGGGAGAATCCCATGACGGACATCAAAAGCAAAAAGATTGTGATCGTTTTTTTCATTTTATTTCCAAAGATTTTCCCCATAAGACCATCCCTTCCTCACAGGCTCCTTGATGTATGCATCCAACTCTGGTCTTCCTATCGCTTTCATTTTCTTGCTGTCATACTCAAACTTTCCTCCAAATCGTTGCGCCAAGACACCTACTTGAATCATCTCAGTGAGGTCAGATGCATAATCAAAATTCGAACCAGGCAAGCTGTTGTTTTTAATGGCATCCAGCCACTCTTTTACTGGCTTTTCTTCTTCTATCCTTGCAATGGTTTGAGGCGTTGGATTCTTAAAAAACTCCTTCCATTCTTCATCCGGAACAAGCAGTTTTGGTGTATTCGGACGACCGTCGGTAATGAGTGTCTTCTTCTCTCCAATCATGATCATGCCATTTTCCGGCAATTCAGCAATACCCCACTCTGGGCGAACAGCTGGCTTCTTTCCACCTTCTATCCACTTCATCGTAACAGGTACTTTTTTACCCCTTGCCTTAAAATTCCAGGTTACTGTTGATTCATCTGAAACAAAACTGTGGTCTGCAATTGGATTCAATAACTCAGCTTCTACCGAATGTGGCATCCCCAAATCTAAAGCCCAAAATGGTGCATCAAAGGTATGACAACCCCAATCGCCTAACATGCCACTGCCATAATCAAGAAATCCCCTCCAACGCCTTGGTGCATAATAATTGCTAAATGGCCGTTCTGCCGCTGGTCCCTGCCATAAATCCCAATCAAATCCACTGGGTATTTCTTCCACCGCTGGTGGAAAACTGCTCGGCTTTCCAAAATAATTATTGCGTTTAAAATCACCCTGCAATCCCTGTGACCAACGAATAACCTCTTTCACCTGTCCAAGCACACCAGCGTCATACCATTCCTTTATCTGCCTGATACCATGGGTTGTATGCCCCTGGTTACCCATCTGAGAAACCACCTTGTAATACTTGGCAGCTTTTTTTAGGGTACGCGATTGCCAGATATTATGGGTCAATGGCTTTTCTACAAACACATGTTTTCCTAATTCCATGGCAGCCATCGCGGCTGCAAAATGGGTGTGATCGGGTGTTGCAACAATCACTGCATCGATATCCTTTGCCATCTCATCAAACATCACCCTAAAGTCTTTGTACTTTTTAGCATTGGGACATTCCTTAAAGGCTTCTGCAGACATCCGATCATCAACATCACACATGGCCACAATACTTTCTCTGGGAACTTTGGACCAGCTTGCCCTTCCTCGACCGCCTACCCCAATCACGGCAATGTTTAACCGCATGCTGGGTGGATTGCTCATAAAACTGGGCAGCACAATTGAACCCAAGCCCAAGGCTGTCGTTTGCCTTAAAAATATTCTGCGTGAATGATTGTCCATATTATTAAATTTTAACATCAGAAAAATTACATTGTATAATACTGCTCCCATCCCTTTCTTGGTGGCGGACCAACCAACAATTCGTTGCCAATTTTGCTGTTGGTGATCTGTTTTTTCTTTTTGTCAAAAACGAGCTTGGTGTTAAGCCTTTGTGCCAATACACCCAATGCCATGACCTGACACAAAGGACCAGCGATATCAAAAGAAGATCGACATTTTTCTTCGCCCTTGCAGGCTTTCAGGAAATTGGCAAAATGGGTAGATGGACTAACGGGTACAACAGGTAACATGGAAGCCATGTCTTTGGCCTTTTCTTCGGGGATGATGGCCAATGGCGCACTATGTGAACCGCCTTTGAATATTAATTCTTTTGAATAAATTATTTTTCCAGGATAACGTTTTGAATTGATGTTACCTGAAGTTGGTGGTGGTATGTCCTTGGCTCTAACCGGTTCACCATACCCATCAGGAAGTTTGGGCTGGTTGTTGAATCCATCATACCAGGTCAAATCGAGGGCTGGCATGTTTTTTCGTTTGGGAAACTTGAAAAGCAAGGTAGAAGCCTGTGGGAAAATCAACGGACTATGCCCTTCCATGAAAATGGGATCAACTTCCGTTGGCATGCCCAGCTCAAGGAATTGATGGGCTGAATCAATGATATGCGCTCCCCAATCACCCAAGGCTCCGTTGCCAAATTCAAACCATGATCTCCAATCTCCATTGATATAGCCTTTGTTGAAATCCTTGAATTGTGCAGTTGAAAGCCATTCATCCCAATCCATTGTTTCGGGTATAGGTTGTGCAGGAAGAAAATCTGAAACCTTCATGCCATGCCATCTCCTTCCATTGTTCATGAAGGCTGTGATGGCGGTAACATCTTTGATGATACCTGCATCTTTCCATGCTTTGAATTGGAAATAATTTTCTTCTGAGTGGCCCTGGTTGCCCATCTGACAAGCGACCTTGTATTTTTTTTCTGCGGCCATCATGAGTTCAACCTCATGAAACGTATGCGCCATCGGCTTTTCAACGTAAACGTGTTTGCATTCAGACATGGCCAACATGGTGATGGGAAAATGGGAAAAGTCGGGAACTCCAGCCGTTATTGCATCAAACTGACTTCCCATCTTGTCGAACATCTCCCGGAAATCTTGAAACCTTGGCACATTGGGAAACATTTTCATGATCGCCAATGTATTGGGTGCTCCCATCTCTACATCACACAAGGCCACGATATTTGCCAATCCGGTGCCATGCAATTTCTTGATGATATCTGCGCCGCGGTTGCCAATGCCGATGCAAGCAAGATTTACTTTGTCGCTCGGTGCTATTTGCCCAAACTTCTTTCCAAATACAGATGAAGGCAGGATGCTTACGCCAGCCACGCCTGCTAATGCAATCCCTGACGTTTTTAAAAAATCACCTCTTTTCATATTATTTATTTTATCCGTTGAATTAAATTACTATCAGTTACCCCTCATCATCTTCATCTGATTTTTTCTTTTTAACCTTTGGTATTTTGATAACCTCCAATTTTGTCATCTTTGGAAACACTTCCCTAAACGTATTGATCAATATTTTTTGATCTGGCGTTAAGCTGCTCTCTGGAACAACGTTTTTTTCCTCTGGATCTTTGGCAACATTGAATATCTCACCAGTTTCATATAATTTCCATTCTTTGTTGTGCACAAATCGTGCTTTTTTAAATTCTCCTTTCTGTGGATCATAATGCGCAAACAACCAATCCCTGCCTTCATATTTTTGACCAGTCACCAACGGTAGAAAACTCATGCCATCCGTCACAAAACTTTTAGGCATTTGAATATTTGCAGCATCAGCCATGGTTGGCAGAAAATCAGTAAAATCAATCAACTTGTTGTTTACTTGTCCTGGCTTTATCGTTCCTTTCCAATAAGCCACCAACGGTACATGAATACCATATTCAGTGGTGGCCCCTTTCATCCCTGGAATCTTTCTACCGTCTTTCATGTCTGAATTAATCCCTACACCCGTTCCATTGTCTCCTGTAAAAAGAATCAAGGTATTGTCACTTAAACCCAATTCATTCACTTTGTCCAAAATCTCTCCAACGTTTTTATCCAGGTAAGCCATCTGGTCTTTGAAGAAGGCATTGTCTGCTGAAGAACCTCCTGGTTCACCCTTGGGTACAATCTTGAAATTTTCGTACACTTTTCCATTGGCTGGTGTAGGTACAAAAGGCCTGTGTGAAAGCACCATAGGATAGTACACCAAAAACGGACCGTCTTTCTTTCGGGTCATAAAGTTCTTGATGTAGTTCACAAAAAGATCTGGTCCATACTCTCCTTTTGAATACTTCTTGCTCACCCCATTCTCCAACAACCTCGGGTCTTTGTATCGCTCGTTATAGGTTGAACTGGTGTCCATGATATTCCACAACAAATATTCATCAAAGCCTGCCTTGTATGGTGTAAACTCATCTCCTCCCAACTGCCACTTGCCTGTGATGCAGGTTGCATACCCTTGTGATTTTAGGATATGCGCAAAATTGGTTTCGTTCTGGTTGAGATAGCCCCATCTCTCATAATTCCTGAAATTGGATTTACCGGTCATGATCTGCACACGTGATGGAGAACACAATGGTTGTGCATAACAGTTTTGAAACAAGGCTCCC
>JAIPBY010000031.1 GCA_021738605.1 Chitinophagaceae bacterium
AACCTGGGTTCCAGGATGCAGGAGTTTGATCATTTTGAAACAGAGCTTCAGCTTCGGTATCCAGACAACATGCTCTATGTCCGCAACATGTGTGACGGAGGAAATACACCTGGATTCCGTCCTCATTCCGGCAGAAAAACCCCATGGGCATTTCCTGGTGCAGAAAAATTTCAAACCGAACTGGCCAAACCAGCTGGTATGGAAGGATTTGTAGAATACCCTGATCAATGGTTAACCAAACACAAAGCAGACATCATTATCGCTTTTTTTGGCTACAATGAATCATTTCAGGGTGCGGCCGGCTTGGCCAACTACAAGGCGGAGCTGGATGCATTCATCAAGCATACCCTGTCTCAGCAATACAATGGAACGTCTGCCCCTCAGCTGGCATTGGTTTCACCGATAGCATTTGAAAATCTTTCAGGAAAATATGACCTGCCCAACGGAAAAACGGAGAATGCCAATCTCCTGCTTTATACCCAGGCCATGAAAGAAGTTGCAGCAAAAAACAAGGTTCATTTTGTGGATGCCTTTACGCCCAGCAAGATATGGTTGGATGATCCCGCCACTGAATTGACCATTGATGGTACCCAACTGACCAATGCGGGTTATGCAAAATTTGGTCCTTTCCTGGCCAATGAGGTTTTTGGAAAAACTGGTACAGCTTCTCCCTCCAACAAAGCAGCGGTATATGCTGCGGTCATGGAGAAAAACTGGATGTGGCATAACGACTACAAAATTCCCAATGGTGTACATGTTTTTGGAAGAAGGTATGATCCATTTGGACCGGACAATTATCCCGCAGAACAAAAGAAAATCAGGGAAATGACCCTGATCCGGGATACCGCCATCTGGATGGCCGCCAATGGACAAAAAATGGATCTGGCAGCAGCAGATGCAAAGACTTCCATTCTTCCTCCGGTTCAGACCAACTATAAACCCAAAGACCCCAATGCTGCGCTGCGCTATTTGTATGGCCAGGAAGCCTTGGATAAATTCACTGTTGCACCCGGATACAAAATAGATTTGTTTGCATCTGAAGTGGAGTTTGCTGATCTCGCCAACCCTGTTCAGATTTCTTTTGACAACAAAGGAAGACTTTGGGTTGCAGTGATGCCAACCTATCCCCATTGGAAACCAGGTGATCCAAAACCCAATGACAAGCTCATTATTTTGGAGGACACCAACAATGATGGAAAGGCAGACAAGCAAACCACCTTTGCGGATGGATTGCAGTTGCCACTGGGCTTTGAACTGGCACCAGAGGGGGTCTATCTTTCACAGGGAACAAATTTCATGTTGCTGAAAGACACCAATGGTGATGACAAGGCTGATGTCCGTGAAATCCTCTTGAGTGGCTTTGATGACCATGACACACATCATGCTCACCATGCCTATACCACAGATGCATCTGGGTCCATTTACATGGGCCAGGGGGTATTTCTGGCCAATGATATTGAAACTTCTTATGGTCCTGTACGCGGCACCAATGGTGGTTTTTTCCGCTACGATACCAAAAAGAAAAAGCTTGATCGCATTGCTCAGTTGTCCATTCCTAACCCCTGGGGTATCGCTTTTGATAATTGGGGACAGGTTTTCTATGCAGAAACTTCAGGACCAGATGTTACCTGGATGACGCCAGGAACCGTTAAATCCCGCTATGGTGAATCAACACTGAAGCCTGAAAGCATCATTGAAGAAAAACACAGGGTAAGGCCTACCTCAGGATTGGAGTTTGTCTCCAGCAGGCACTTCCCGGATGAAGTGCAGGGTGATATGCTCATCAACAATACCATTGGATTTCTTGGGACCAAGCAACATAAAATGTTGGATGCAGGCGCAGGCTATTCCACCCAACACAGGCAAGACCTTGTCCGCTCGAGCGACATCAATTATCGCCCTGTTGATCTGGAATTCGCACCAGACGGATCTTTGTACATCGCCGACTGGCACAATGTCTTGATTGGACACATGCAGCACAACATCAGGGACCCATTGCGCGATCATACACATGGTCGCATCTACCGGGTCACCTACCCTTCCCGTCCGCTGGTAACCCCAGCAAAAGTGGATGGTGCAACTGTTGAAGTGCTTCTGGAAAATCTAAAATTGCCAGAGTACCGCACAAGATACAGAACCCTTCGTGAGCTAAGGGAACACCCGGCAACAGAAGTGCTTCCCGCCTTGAAAAAATGGATTGCTGCGCTTGACCGTACATCACCAAACTATGAGAAATTCCTCTTGGAAGGTCTGTGGGTCAGCTGGGGGCAGAACAAGGTTGATCAACCTTTGCTGCGCCAACTGCTAAAGGCCAAGGACTATCGTATCCGGGCTGCGGCAGTGGAAGTAGTGCGTTTCTCAGGAAATGAACTGCTTGATAAATCCACGCTGCTGATGAATGCTGCCAAGGACGACAGTGGCCGTGTTCGCATTGAGTCTATCGTTGCAGCATCATGGCTGAGCAAGGAGAAAGGACTTCCCATCATCCTGGAAGCCGGGAAAAAACCTTTGGACAGCTGGGCCAGTAAAGCATATACTACCGCTGAAGCACATATCAATGGGCATGGTGTAATCAAGAAAAAACAAGATGTTGCTGAAAAGGCACCAACTGCTGCAGGCATAAACTCGGAAGTTTTGGCAAAAGGCAAAGCGATTTATATGCGCGATGGTTACTGCAATACCTGCCACCAAGGCGATGGAAAAGGCTTGGAAGCAGCCGGATTCCCTCCACTCAGTGGATCAAAATGGGTTACAGGAAATGAAGACCGATTGATCAAACTGGTCATGAAAGGACTTTATGGCCCCATTGAAGTGAATGGAAAACAATATCCCGGCCAGGTTCCCATGACACAATACGGAGGCATGCTGAATGACAATGAGATGGCAGCGGTTTTGACCTATGTGCGCAACGCATTTGGCAACAAAGCTCCAGCCGTTACTCCAGAAAAAGTCAAAGAAGTTCGTGCAGCCATCAAGGACAAAAGCGGATTCTACACACCAGAGGAATTGCTCAAGCTTCATCCAATGGAGAAATAAAAAACATGATTTTTCATTACCTTAAAAAAATGAACCCCAATCATCATGAATAAACATACCATGCTAAAATCATTTACTTTTTTTTGTTGCTTCATGCTCAGCTTGGCAACAGGATTCAGCCAAAAACAAAAGGGGAAATCCAAAAAACCGTTGATTGTTTTTGTTACAGGCGATCATGAATACAGCGGAGAGTCAACCCTGCCGATTGTTGCAGCAGAACTGGAAAAAAATTATGGATTCCGTACCATCGTGTTGAAGGCTTATCCTGACCACAATGCAGAGGAAAACATACCAGGACTGGAAGCCCTCAAAGAGGCTGATATGGCCGTATTCTTTCTGCGTTGGCGCAAGCTTCCTGCTGATCAGGTGCAGCTGATAGAGGACTACCTGAAAACCAAAAAACCGATGGTTGGGTTTCGCACTACCACCCATGCGTTCAATTATCCCAAAGGACATCCTTTGGAGAAATGGAATGCCTTTGGAGAGTTTGCTTTCAACAGTCCTCCCGGCTGGGGCGGCGTCAACAAGCATACCCATTATGGCCACGAATCATCTACTGATGTTACCATGATTGATTCCGTATCCAACGACCCCATCCTTACTGGCGTAGGCAAAACATTCCATGCCCGTTCATGGCTCTACCAGGTATTGCCTAATTATCCCTCCAATGGCTCGAAAGCCTTGATGATGGGGCATTCTGTCAATCCCAACAACAAGAAAGCTTATGATAATCCAGTAGCATGGACAGGTACCAACAGCTTTGGTGCACGCATCTTTTTCACCACGCTTGGCCATCCTGAAGATTTTGATCAGGAACCCTTTCAGCACATGGTCATCAATGCCATCCATTGGGCAGCAGGAAAACCCGTACCCAAAAAATGGAAAGGTCCTATGCAAATCAATGTACCCTACAGGAAATAAAACAGCAAAACAGTATGTATAAAATTGGATTCAATACGTTGGTTTGGTCTGCCGTGGTTTCGGATGAACAATTCCCCATCATCGATCGCTTGAAAGCCATTGGATACGATGGTGTGGAATGTTTTATTGGTGCACCGGATGATGCCGCCTACAAGCGTTTTGGTGATCATGCCAAAAACATTGGACTGGAAACCACCAGTGTATTTGTCGTGGATGCAGCGCATAATCCAGTAGACCCTTCTCCCACTGTTCGGGCCAAAGCATTGGACCGCATCAAATGGGGCATCGATCGTGCACACGACATGCAATCCACCATTCTTTGCGGACCCTTTCATTCTGCCCATGGCAACTTTTCCAAAAAACCGCCACAGGAAGACGAATACAACTGGTGTGCAGAGGTCTTGCACCAGGCTGGTGAACATGCGGCCCAGGCTGGTATCACACTTGCCCTGGAAGCATTGAACCGTTTTGAATGTTATCTCTGCAATACAATGGTGCAGCTCAAACATCTTGTAGACAAGGCCAATCATCCGCATGTCAAAGCGATGTATGATACCCATCATGCCAACATTGAAGAGAAAAAAGCACATGAGGCACTGTCCACCATTGCTCCGGTTTTGGCACATGTACACATCAGCGAAAATGATCGGGGAACTCCAGGAGATGGACATGTACATTGGGATGAAACATTTGCTACCCTTTCCGCAATCAAGTACAACGGATGGCTGACCATTGAAGCTTTTTCGCGCAACGATCCTGACTTCGCCAATGCCATCAATGTATGGAGGGAATATTCTAGGCCATGGGACATGGCCATCAACGGGCTTTCCTTCATCAAAGCACAAGCAGCAAAACACAATCTTTAATTCTTCAAACAAAAATGCAACCATATGTCTGAAAACAATTATCCCAAACTCCACAACGCTACATGGCCTGGCATCGTAGGAAAAGGCCCTGATTCAGAACCCCCTATTTCTTTGGATACCTTGATCGATTTCACCGCCAAAGCCGAAGTGGATGGCGTGAAATTTGACGGCATCGATATAGGCCTTTTTGAGCCCCATTTCAATATCGACGAATCAGAGGATGGCATCAAAAGATTGGCTGACAAAGTTGGCGCACTCAACCTCAATATCGGGTCATTGGTGGCCCCCATATGGGGTGGACCTGCCATGGGCAGCAAAGAAGACCGCGCCGTATTTGTTGATATGGTCAAACGCTCCTGCGAATTTGGGAAAAAACTCCGCAATGCTGGAGTACGCCCTTACGGCATCATCCGCATTGACTCTGCCAGCAAGCCGGAAGCCTGGGCACAGGACCCTGCAGGCAATACCAAACTGATTGCAGAAACGTTTCGTGAGGCCTGCGATGTTGCCGCTGATTATGGTGAGCGACTGGCTGCTGAAGGAGAAATCTGCTGGGGTGGCATGCACAGCTGGAAAGCAATGGTAGATACCCTCGAGGCTGTTGACCGCCCTAACATTGGATTCCAGGCAGACATGGCCCATACCTTGTTGTACCTGCTTGGCTACAATGCACCCGAGCATCGCATCCTTCCTGAAAATTTTGATTGGAGCGATGGCGCCGTTTTGGATGAGGGACTCAAAAAATTGACCAGCGCACTGCGCCCCTGGACCATTGATTTCCATGTAGCACAAAACGATGGAACCGTTCATGGCACAGGGTCTCACGACAAAACAGGAAGACACTGCCAGGCACTTGATCCTAACGGAAAGCTCGATATTGCAAAGCATGCAGGCTTTTGGCTGCGCGACGAAAACGGCGAACTCACCAAAGCCTTTCAGCACATTTGCTGGGATGGCTGCATGTTCCCCAACGAAGTCTTGATGAAACAACAAACCTGGAACGATATCCTTGCAGCCTTGATCAAAGTAAGGAACCACCATGGTTGGACAGGCGCTTAACAACATATAAAATACTAACTAAAAATCTTTTACAATGGCAACAAAAAAGACACTCAATATTGGGTTGATCGGTGGCGGATTCATGGGAAGAACCCACTCGAATGGCTACAACCGCATCCGCAATTTTTTTCCAGACCTCGAATACACTCCTGTGCTGAAAGCTGTTTGTTTTCGCAATGAAACCAAATTGAAAGCATTTGCAGAACAGTGGGGATATGAGAGCACAGAAACCGATTGGAGAAAGCTGATTGAAAGAGATGATATCGATGCAGTGGATATCTGCACTCCCAATGATACCCATGCTGAAATTGCCATCGCAGCAGCAAAGGCCGGCAAGATGATTCTTTGTGAAAAACCATTGGCAAGAGACCTTGTTGAATCACAAGGAATGGTGGATGCCATTGAGGCAGCCGGTGTTAAAAACACCGTATGGTACAACTACAGGAGAATCCCTGCTGTTACGTTGGCCAAGAACATCATTGACTCAGGCAAGCTGGGCAAGATCTACCATTATCGTGCGAACTTTCTCCAAGACTGGACCATCAATGAAAACCTGCCCCAGGGTGGTGAAGCTTTGTGGCGCATGGACGCTGCCGTAGCAGGCTCTGGTGTAGTGGGTGATCTGCTCTCCCATTGCGTAGACACGGCTATCTGGCTCAATGGTGGCATCAAGGAAGTATCAGGAATGACGGAAACTTTTGTCAAAGAACGCATGCACCAGTTGACTGGAAAAGTGGAGCAGGTGCACATTGATGATGCTTGTTCATTCTTCTGCAAGTTCAACAATGGATCTCTGGGCCTTTTCGAATCTACGCGCTATGCACGTGGACACAAGGCATTGTATACGTTTGAAATCAATGGTGCCAATGCCTCCATCCGTTGGGATCTACATGATCTGAACCGTTTGGAATATTTTGACAATGGTGATGAGTCCAACCTGAGGGGATGGCGCTCCATCCATGTAACCGATGGCGAACAACCCTATATGAACAAATGGTGGGTACCCGGTTTGGGCATAGGATACGAGCATTCATTTGTGCACCAGGTGGCTGATTTCCTGAAGAGCCTTGAAACCGGCGAGCCTTGCTCTCCTACTTTCAAGGAAGCCCTGGAAACCCAGAAAGTTTGTCAGGCCGTCCTTGATTCAGCTGCCACCCGCAGTTGGAAAACCTGTTAGTTCAGCATCAATCAATAACAATCAAGCATCAAATCGCTTTCATGATTAAATACAACCGCCTCAGCATTCTTTTTCTGCTTTGCTTCATGGGTTCAACTTTTGTCTCGGAAGCACAGCAAAAAGATGGTTTCAAGAAAATTTTCAATGGAAAGAACATGAAAAACTGGGAGGCAGATACTTCCCATTGGCGCATTGAGAACGGGTGCTTTGTTGGTGAAGTAACCAAAGAGAAACCGCTCAAGACCAATACTTTCATGATCTATCGTGGAACTATTCCTGAAAACTTTGAATTCAAGGCATCTTACCGCATCAGTCCGGAAGGCAACTCTGGAGTGCAGTACCGCAGCGAGGCCCTGGACAACATCCCATTTGCATTAAAAGGATACCAGGCAGATATCGATGGTGCCAACCGCTATACAGGACAGAACTACGAAGAACGCGGCCGTGGATTCCTGGCCATGCGGGGTGAACAATCCTTGTTGAAAGAAGGTCAAAAGCCAACCATCACCGGATCTGTTGGCAAATCAGATGAATTGAAAGCAAAAATCAAGGTGGATGATTGGAACGAGATCCACATCATCGCCAAAGGCAACCATCTGCAACATTATATCAATGGTGTATTGATGAGTGAAACAACCGATGAAGATCCTGCCAAACGAAAATTCACGGGCCTGATTGGACTTCAGGTGCATGTGATGGCGAAAATGAAAGTGGAATACAAGGACATCTACCTCAAGAAAATCGACTAAATGAGAAAAGGGTTACAAATTGTAACCCTTTTCTTTTATCCTGTGGGAGTTGACTGAATCTAAATGTAAAATATAAAGAAAAAGGTCACCGTTTGGTGACCTTTTGTGGGAGTTGACGGGATCGAACCGCCGACCCTCTGCTTGTAAGGCAGATGCTCTAAACCAGCTGAGCTAAACTCCCAAACGGGGTGCAAATATAAGATGATATTTTCAAATTATTTTGATAAGCTTGAATTTATTTTTACTGAACCTTCTTGTCTTTGGTTGGTTTTGTAAGTACACAATAGAATATCATCATGTTCAAGCAATTCAATTTTGTTTTATTCTTATCAGTTTTCCTTACTTCATTCAGTTTCGCACAAGTGGGTCCGCAGGCAAGGCTCAGTGGATTCGTCACAGATAAAAACACCCAAAAACCCTTGGCCGGTGTAACCATTGAAATACTTGGAACAGGAAAGGGCGCCAACACTGACTCCACAGGATTTTTCAGGATTACTACATCTCCAGGTACTTATAACTTCAAGGTCACCAGGATTACTTATACAGCAAAAACAGTCAACAATGTTGTGCTCACCTCAGGAAATGAAACAACCCTGAGCATAGAGTTGGAACCAGAAAGCAAAAATCTTGACGAAGTTGTCGTACTCAACAGAAGAAACTCTGCCAGGGCCACAAGCCTGGAGTCTCCTTTGAGTGTTCAACGCATGACCACCGAAGAAATCAAGCGAAATCCTGGTGGAAACTTCGACATCAGCAAAGTGATACAATCCCTTCCCGGTGTGGGTGGTGGCGTTGGTGGAGGTGGATTCAGGAACGATATCATCATCCGTGGCGGAGCACCCAGTGAAAATGTCTACTACCTTGATGGGATTGAAATCCCCGTCATCAACCATTTTGGTACCCAGGGAAGCGGGGGCGGGCCTCAGGGCATCCTCAACGCCAACTTCATTGAGGAAGTCAAGATGAATACCAGTGCATTTGATGCCAGGTACGACAATGCACTCAGCAGCGTACTTCAGTTCAAACAAAAATCTGGAAACAATTACAAGACCCAGGGAAATGTCATCCTCAGTGCCACTGAATTGGCCATTACCCTGGATGGACCGCTATCTAAAAAAACTACTTACCTGGCTTCCATCCGAAGGAGTTATCTCCAATTGCTTTTTGAAGCGATTGATCTTCCCATCAGGCCCAATTACTGGGACTACCAATTCAAAACAACCACCAGGATCAACGACAAAACAACCCTGAGCTTCATGGGCATTGGTGCCATCGATGAGTTCAAGTTTGCTGCACCCAAGGAAGCAAGCGATGAAAAGCTCTATGTCATCAACTCCAATCCCATGATCAACCAATGGAATTACACGGTTGGAGCCAGCCTTAAAAAACTGACTACTAACGGGTACTGGAACCTGGCGTTGAGCAGAAATACCCTGAACAACCAGGCAGACAAATACGAAGACAACGACAATCCCAGCGATGCCACCAGAACCCTGATGACCAACAGCACTGAAACCGAGAACAAGCTCCGATTCGATGCCAGTACAACCGTCAATGGACTCAAACTCAGCTATGGAGCTTCAGCCCAGTATGTTGATTTTGACAACAGCTATTTCAATGTTTTCAGAAAAGCGGTCAAAAATACTGCAGGTACCATCATCCAGCCGGCAGTGATTGTCAACAGCGTAAACAAGGTCGATTTCCTCAAATATGGTGCATTTGTACAGCTGAGCAAAAGAATCATGAAGGAAAGAATGGCCATCAGCCTGGGAACCCGTATCGATGGAAACTCCCTGGGCAACAGCCAGGCCAACCCGTTCAAACAATTCTCCCCTCGCCTGTCGGTCAGTTATGCAGCAACAAGCAAGATCAACCTGAATGCGAGCATAGGCCAATACCACAAGCTTCCTGCCTACACCCAACTGGCGTTCAGCAATCCCCTGATCTCAACTGCAAACACAAACCCTGGCAAATACATCAACAGCACCCATTATGTTGCTGGCATAGAACACATGCCCAGCAGTTCCCTGCGGTTTACGCTGGAAGGATTTTACAAAGGATATTCAAACTATCCCATTAGTTTGCTAGATGGGGTGAGCCTCGCCAACAAGGGAACAGAGTTTGGCAGCATTGGCAATGAGCCCATCAGCCAGGCTGGAAAAGGCAAGGCATATGGTATTGAATTTCTGGCACAAAAGAAATTGACCAAGCGTTTCTTTGGTATCCTTAGCTATACGTTCTACCATTCCACTTTTACGAATCAAAAGGCAGAATACATCCCTGCCAGCTGGGACAACCGCCACCTGGTCAGTCTGACCTGGGGCTACAAGTTCAAGAGAAACTGGGAACTTGGTCTTAAATTCAGGTACCAAGGTGCTGCACCGTACACCCCTTTCGACATGACTGCCTCCCGCTTGAACTACCTCACCCAGGGAACAGGTATACTTGATAACAGGAACTACAATTCTCTCAGGCTGGATGCCTTCCATGCCAGCGATGTGAGAATTGATAAAAAATGGAATTTCAACAGCTTCACCCTCGACCTTTATCTAGATGTAACCAACTGGTATGTGGCCAAAACACCTGGTACAGCACAGTATACATTTAAAAGGAACGGAACTGCGGGATTTGCAACCACCGATGGAAACCCAATCCGGATGGATGGCAGCAATGCCATACCCTTGTTGCTGGAAAACAATGACGCCTTCTCCACACCAAGTTTTGGCTTTATTGTTGAGTTTTAGTTAGAAAGCAAATTGATGGGCATGATGAATTCCCAGCGGTTTGCATTCGGAGGTTTTACAAACATTTTTGTATCCAGCAACCTGCTGTACCGCAGTCCAAAGGTTACGCTCTGCTGGTTCCACCATTTGGTATCAAAGTAGATCTCCGTTCCTGCACTCCTGAGATTGATGACCTTTCCCGTTCTCAGACTCTTCAGTTGCATGTCGTCATAAAAGAAATTGCTCCTGACCCTCAAAAAATAGACAATGTTTCCAATGCCGAGATCGGGATAAAGCAAGGGCATATGGTAATTGAAGGATGTCCGCCACATGCGGGGATAATCGAGGGCTTCATATCCCCTGGCCATGGCAAACCCATTCGAAAATGAATACTGCCTGAGTGTATCCCGCATCTGGTAATTAAAACCAAATACCAATGAATGGTTGCGACCAACTCCTGGCAAATAAAGTTGGGAACTCCAAAACAATTGGTTGGCACTGGTTTTTCCAATGGCCATCCTGCTTTGCAATCGGGTTGCAAAAGCAAATTTTGGATAAATATGCTGGACAGCCTGTTGGGTTTGCATGGACCAGCTGATTTGATGCTGCAGATAGGGAATGAACCTGTCCTTGAGTGAAACAGTATTTTTATTATCGTAGTCAACTGACACAGCATGGATTCTTGTAGAAAGGTCGAGCTGCTTGTACAACTTTCCAGCAGTGAAATTCAAGGGTAACCTCAAACCAACATTACCGGTCCACTCATTCCAGCGAATCAACCGACTGCTGTCCTTGAAGGTTCTGTTTTGGGTATAATTCGTTCCTCCGGTAATCCAGGGATAGAGTCCTCCATAGGCCAAGTTCACCCCTACCCGGTGAGATCCCTCATTTTCATTGTACAGGTATTCGTAGGAGGAAACCATTGTATTGAGCAGGTTCTGCCCGTAGAGGGTAAAGCTCCACTCGGGTTGTTCATAAAAAGGCCTCCAGGAATGGATCCGGAACAAGCCCTCAGCCTTTTTGTAATCCGTTATCGGATCCGTGGAAGCGTTGACATCCGCCATCAAATCTACTTCACCTGCTGGTTTCAAAGGATTGATATGGGCCTCGGTAAAGCGATAATCAGCACTAAAGACCTGCTCACCTTCCGCGGAAGGACTGCTGTAAATAATTTTTTTGCCATCTTCATGGATGTCTCCAGCATAAGATCCGGTAACCCCCTCAGCCAAGACACCGGTTTTACCAGTCACCAGGTCATGCTCCCAAAACTGGTTGGTCTGCCCCTGGGAAACAGTAAACATCAGCTTATTCCCCCTGATCCTGAGGAAAGACATCGGTGCATTGGTATACGGCAATACTTCCGAAAAGGAGCCGCTGGCAAGATCCAACTGTAACAAGGCAGATGCTCCATCATCCTTTCTTCCAATAACATAAACAATTGAATCCGAATGATTAAAGACAGGATAGCTAAAGTAAATACCAGAACTATTTTCAAATCTTTTCATCCTTTCACCCTTTTCCCGATTGATCAAATCGAGGCTGGTTTTGCCTCCTGGAGCAACATCCACTGCAATCAACTGCTGCCCATCATTGGACAGATCCGGAGAAAAATACCTCTTGCCCTTGGTAACCCGCTGCGCTGTTCTGTCATAAATATTGTACAAGGTGATGTCACTGCTTTCCTTCCATTGCCACCTGGGATCGGGTGAATATGCCGAATACACAATATGACCCCTCTTGTAGGTATAATAATCATCCACCCCAATGTTTTTGACACCCAGTCTTGACTGCTTTCCTTGGTTGAAAATCACCCAATGGGGCAATTGGTTGTAGGCCTTGCGGAGGGCAAGGATAGAGTCCCCACCGAGCCAAATGGGAAAATGATGATCAACCACCCTTTTGGCATCCACCTTATTAACCATCTGAACCGATGGATTGCTTGCCAGAACAGGCATCTTTGACTGAAACGAATCTATCGCATGCTTTACAAAAGCATTGAATTTGAGACCAGTATGCCTTTTGATGGCAGACTGTAGTGGATAAATCAGCCCCTTGAACCTGGCTGCATCGTCCGTAACCTTGGCCCAAAAGCCATCCCCTCGGCTGTCATATCCATAAGCAACCAACAGATAACCCAATGCATAATGATTGGGAACCAGGTCTTTCATCGAACCACTTCTCAGCTTCTGATAACGATACTTCTTGTTGGCCATCCAGAGGCTGCGGAATGGATCATAAAAACCGGGAAGCCTTCCCCGTCCCTGGCTGAGGTATTTTGTTTCAGTATACACAGCATCGCCCTCAAAAAACCAGTCCGGAACAGAGGCAGAATTGGCCAAGGCCTGGCCCTCCTGCCCTGCAATCAGGTAGGCGAATTTTGAAAGGCCCTTCCGAAAATTGGCATACTGGTGTACATGCCTGTATTCATGAATGCTCAAATTATCAAGCCAACTGGTTGAGCCCAGGTACATTGCATCTTGTGGTGGAAACAAAAAGAACTCACTCCTCCACGGACCCAATCCAACATAGGCATTTGATAAGGTGGGAAGCGTTTGCAAGACAATAGGAATCCTCAAACTGGCAGTTCCCAACCGACCGGAGGCCTGGTTTTCCAATAACCGGGTAATTGCATTGACACGGATTGCCGCAGCATCAGATCCAACCGGAAAGACAATATCGGCAACATTTCCCCTTATTTTCTTCCATTTCACCGATGTGGGGTTGGCGCCGAATCGTTGTCCATGCGCAGCAATGGAAACAAATAAGATAAAAATTATTGATAAAGCAGTACTGTATATAAATTTCATAATTTCTTTATATATAATAATTTAATTAAATTTTATATAAACAAATAATAAGTGTATTTAACTTTCAACCCTCCTCGCTGATCACAAATGACTTAACTAAATTATACAACAATCCCGTTCTGAAAGCAATAAGTTTTTAACTTCATGAAAATCTTTTCATGAACTGGCTCAT
Source organism: Chitinophagaceae bacterium (assembly GCA_021738605.1). Taxonomy (GTDB): domain Bacteria; phylum Bacteroidota; class Bacteroidia; order Chitinophagales; family Chitinophagaceae; genus Pollutibacter. The sequence continues at coordinate 13,511 of JAIPBY010000031.1, forward strand.
TTTGGCCATTGCCCCTGGCGTTGCAATTTCAGCGTATATCATATTCAAGGACCAGTACAACAGAGAGCCCAGAAGACACCTCATCATCAGCTTCCTGCTGGGAATGCTCAGCGTCTTACCTGCCTTAGCCCTGGAAATTGCTGCAGGCTTTGTACAATCATATTTCCCTGTTTTCTTCAAATCTACCACCGGAATAGCCATAAATGCCTATTTTTTTGTGGCCCTGCCCGAAGAAATCTGGAAGTTTTTCATGCTGCTCTGGTATGCCTACAGAAAAAAGGAGTTTGATGAGCCCTTTGATGGAATCGTGTATGCTGTAATGGTGGGTATGGGATTTGCCACGGTTGAAAACATCTCCTACGTCAGTCAATATGGCCTGATGACCGGCATCATGCGGCTCTTTCTGGCGGTTCCCGCTCATGCCAGCTTTGCCATAATCATGGGTTATTTTATGGGAAAAGCACGTTTTTCTGCCAAAAAAGAGCAATTTTTACTGTTTTTAGGCATTTTTTGGGCAATTGTCTTTCATGGCAGCTATGATTTTTTCCTGTTCCTCCAAGAAAGCCATAAAACCGGGGCTGACAATACAAGCTTGCTGTTGTTCCTTGGGGCTGTTATCTCATTGATTACAGGCATTATTCTATCAAAAAAAGCCATCAAAGAACATCTAAAAATATCAGCCTTACAAAATATAAACCAATATTATGCTGAAGATAACCAAAGTATCAATTGAGTTTATTCCAGAGATAAAAAGATTGAGTGATGAGATCTGGAAACAAGTCTATCCATCGGTTGTTCCCATGGCTCAAATTGAATACTTGCTTAACACCTGGTACAGTACCGCTGCCCTTACAGAACAAATGGTACAAACAGGTCATCAGTTCATCTTGGTTGAGTGGAATGAAGATGCTGTCGGCTATGCCTCCTACTCCATGAAGCTGGCCAACCAGCCTGAAAGGTTCAGGGTGCATAAACTCTACCTACAACCTGCCATGCATGGCAAGGGCATTGGCAGGGCCATGTTAAAGTTCATTGCAGATGAAAGCATGCCCCTTGGATGCAAGGAACTTGAGCTCAACGTTCACAAAAGAAATCCAGCCGTTGGGTTTTACCAGCATGTGGGTTTTGCCATTGAACAGGACATTGTTACAGTCATAGAACATGGTCATGTTCTGGATGATTATATTATGATGCTTGACCTTGTGAAAAATCCTCTCTGATGTGGGTTTTTAGCCAATAAAAGTTAGCTTTGCGCAAAATTTACAAGACATGTCTACTACCGCACAACTCGACTTTGCATTACCGTACAAGGTTAAGGATATTACCCTCGCTGAATGGGGAAGAAAAGAGATCAGGCTCGCTGAGGCAGAAATGCCCGGTTTGATGGCCCTTCGTGAAGAATATGGTGCAACCCAGCCACTGAAGGGTGCAAGGGTTGCAGGTTGCCTGCACATGACCATTCAAACTGCAGTATTGATTGAGACCCTGGTGGCCCTTGGCGCTGAGGTAAAATGGAGTTCTTGCAATATCTTCTCTACACAGGACCATGCTGCTGCTGCGATTGCTGCCGCAGGCATTGGTGTTTTTGCCTGGAAAGGACAAAGCATTGAGGAAGCTGACTGGTGTATCGAACAAACCCTGTTTTTCGGCAGCAGCGACAAGCCGTTGAACATGATTTTGGACGATGGCGGAGACTTGACCAACATGGTATTGGACCAGTTCCCTGATCTGATTCCTCATGTAAAAGGAATCTCTGAAGAAACCACTACTGGTGTTCACAGGTTGTATGAGCGCGTAGCAAAAGGCACACTGCCTATGCCTGCCATCAACGTCAATGACTCTGTTACCAAATCAAAATTTGACAATAAATACGGCTGTAAGGAATCATTGGTGGACGCTATTAGAAGGGCAACCGATGTGATGATGGCGGGTAAGGTAGCCGTTGTTGGAGGTTATGGTGATGTGGGCAAGGGTTCAGCTGCTTCTCTTTTAGGAGCCGGATGCCGTGTAATTGTAACAGAAATTGATCCGATTTGTGCTTTGCAGGCCGCCATGG
>JAIPBY010000032.1 GCA_021738605.1 Chitinophagaceae bacterium
ATAGGGGTTTTTTTATTTGAAAATCTACAAACAGTTGCTACATTGTCAATACAAGTTCCGGTGCCTTATATTACATCGACGCAATTGCTAAAATCAACAAGATGATTTCAAATTTACCCAAACATGGACCCCGTATTCGAGAGGTCATCATTACGCCCATTGCCATCACGGATCCGCCCTTGCTCAATGCGGCAGGGCTTCATGCGCCCTATGCGCTGCGCACTGTTATGGAAATCGTAACGGATGATGGCATATCTGGGATCAGTGAAATCCCGGGGAACCTTGCCATCAATGAAGCATTGGCGTCTGCGGGGGATGTGATCAGGGGAATGGACGTGTTTCATCTTAATCCCATCCGCAGGGCATTGGAGCAACGCTATGGCATTGATGCTGCCGGCGACAGGGGCCTTGCTCCATGGGACCAGCGAAAGCTGGTGCACATTTTCAGTGCCGTAGAAGTGGCCTGCATGGACATCATTGGAAAAGTTACGTCAAGACCTGTGGTGGATCTTCTGGGTGGCAAAATGCGCGATGCGGTTCCCTTTGCAGCATACCTTTTTTATAAACCTGCCGGTGCCGGTGGAAAACTGGAATTTGGTCTTGACGATCATGCAAAAGGCTGGGATCATGCCCGTCAGGCCGTTGCGCTTGACCCCAATGGAATTGTTGACCAGGCAAAGGCCATGTGCCAACATTTCGGTTTCAAATCCATCAAACTAAAAGCAGGCGTGTTTGAACCGCAGCAAGAGACAGATGCCATCATTGCCCTGCATGAAGCTTTCGGTGATGATGTGCCCCTGCGCATCGATCCCAATGGTGTCTGGCATCCGGAAACTGCTTTGCATTTTGGACGAATCCTCAAACCGCATATTGAATACCTTGAAGACCCGGTTAGGGGGCAGGCAGCAATGGCCGACATACGCAAAGCCCTTGACATCAAGCTGGCAACCAATATGTGCACTACTTCCTTCGAAGAACTGCCCTCCTCTTTCAGGCTGCAGTCCGAAGACATCATCCTGAGTGATCACCATTTCTGGGGAGGATTGCAGGCTTCCATGCATTTGGCGGCCATTTGCAAGACTTTTGGACGTGAATTGTCGATGCATTCTAACAGCCACCTGGGCATCTCCCTGGCAGCAATGGTACACCTGGGCGCAGCCCTTCCCCATTTTGATCATGCATTGGATACCCATTACCCATGGCAGTCTGATGAGATCATCCAGGGCGGACGGTTGAGTTTTGAAGATGGATCAGTTGCCGTGCCGAGTGGACCAGGATTGGGTGTTGAATTGGATCGGGAAGCGCTTGCACAATTGCACCAGAACTACCTGGACTGTGGATTGACCAAACGCGATGATGAAATTGAAATGCAAAAGATCAAAACCGGATGGACCTTCAAGGCGGTTCGGTTTTAAGGCTTCGTTTCTGACTGCTAATTGCCATTGAAGAAATGCATGCACATGGAGAACATGACGTACATTTAAACTGAACAATACTTCATTCTTAAATATTCTGATCATGGATCCTATAGTGATTTTGCTGGTTGGCATTTCCGTCATCTTGGTTAGCATCATCCTATTAAAACTTCATCCATTCATTTCCCTTCTGTTATCTGCAATTGTCGTTGCCATCCTAACGCCTGAATCCAACCTTATTGCCTATTTCATTGCCAAGGGTTTGGGATCTGAGGAAGCGATAAAAATGTCACACAAGTCGGTTGGGGAAAGGATTGCAGTGGAATTTGGGAATACCTGTACCAAGATCGGAATCCTCATCGCCATGGCAGCCATCATTGGCAAGAGCATGCTGGAAAGCGGTGCTGCAGAAAAAATCATCCGATCCATGCTGAAAGTACTGGGAACCAGAAACGCTCCATTTGGGTTTGCCCTTAGTAGTTTTTTTCTTACCATCCCTGTTTTTGTTGATACTGTTATTTTTTTAATGATGCCGTTGGCAAAGGCCATGGCACTTAAGTTGAAAAAAAACTATTTGTTGCTTGCACTTTCCGTCATTGCCGGTGCGGTGATGGCCAATTCATATGTTCCACCTTCTCCGGGCCCGCTGTTCCTGGCAAGTGCCATGAATGTATCCGTTGGTCTCTTGATGGTGTGCGGAATACTGCTTGGTTTGTGTACGATCAGTGTGGGATACGTTATTGCCGTCTACCTCAATAAAAAAATTGAGATCCCCCTTCGTGATGCGCCAGATGCAAGCATCAAAGACATCACAGCCTTATCCAACAAAGAAGACAAGGACCTTCCCCCCTTAGTGTGGGCAGTGCTCCCTGCCTTGTTTCCGATGGTGATGATCTGTATTCGCTCCTATTACGAAGCGTTTAAAACGCCTGGCCAGCCTTTCAGTCAACATGAATGGCTGAATGGTTTGTTTGATGTGGTTCTTTTTACAGGAGATAAAAACATAGCACTGTTTATAGGCGGTATCATCGCCCTGTTTACCCTCTTGAAGTATGGCAATATGGAAAAGAGTAAAATGACAGCCTTTGTACAACAGGCGCTGATGAGCGGAGGTGGCATCATCTTAATTACTGCTTCAGGCGGGGCATTTGGCGGGATGCTCCAACAAACAGGAATCAGTCAGCGCATAGCCGTGCTTTCTGCTGATTTTCAACTTGGCTTGATTCCACTGGCCTTTTTGATCACCATGATTGTTCGTTCTGCACAGGGGTCCGCAACCGTAGCATTGATTACGGCATCTGGCATTTTGGCTGGGATGGCGCAGCAATCCAATTTGAGCTTTCATCCGGTATACCTCTGCCTGGCCATTGGAAGTGGTGCAAAACTTATTCCATGGATGAATGATGCCGGATTCTGGATCATGTGCCAGACAAGCAACTTTACTGAAACAGAGGCATTGAAAACGATAACCCCCATGCAAAGCATCATGGGCATCACCGGACTTTTGCTCACCATGCTGGCCGCATGGTTGTTCCCCATGATTTAACCATTTGCAAAAATAAATGAATAACCCCGCGATAATTAGGATCAATCCTCTTGATAATGTTGCCATTGCTACAGCGATTGGCGGTATTGGGAAGGGTGATAGTGTAGTATCAGGAATTGTGGCCATTGAAGATATTCCCATGGCGCACAAGATTGCATTGTGCGATGTTCATCCAGGCGATTCCATCATCCGCTATGGTTACAAGATCGGAACAGCGAATCGCTTTATTCCCGTTGGATCCTGGGTACAGGAGCAGATGCTCGAAACGCCTGAAGCGCCTTCATTAGACGAAATAAAATATTCAGCCCCCATACCCAATCCTGTTGAACAACTGCAGGGATTCACATTTGAGGGATACAGAAATGAAGATGGTTCCGTTGGTACAAAAAACATCTTGGGCATCAGCATGAGTGTTCATTGTGTTGCGGGATTTGCCAACCACATCATCACCAGGATCAAGAATGAATTGCTTCCCTCTTATCCCAACGTAGACGATGCAATAGCCCTCAGCCATACCTATGGTTGCGGTATTGCCATCAACGCCCCTGCAGCCATCATCCCCATTCGGACCCTTCATAACCTTGCAAGAAATCCCAACCTTGGTGGTGAGATCCTGGTGCTTGCACTGGGTTGCGAAAAACTTCGTCCTGAAAAAATTACCGGCGAAGAAGCTGAAAGCGATATACTCTATATGCAGGATGAGTCGCTTACTGGTTTTGAGGAGATGATGCAGGCTGCCCTGCAAATGGCAGAAAGACATTTGAAAAAACTCAATGCGAGAAAAAGAGAAACATGCCCCATCTCTGATTTGATTGTAGGAATGCAATGCGGAGGCAGTGATGCCTTTTCCGGCATTTCCGGAAATCCTGTTGCAGGCTTTGCCGCTGACCTGATTGTTAGGGCAGGCGGAACTGTATTGTTTTCTGAAGTAACCGAAGTCAGGGATGCTGTCGAACAGCTGGTAGCAAGAGCAGCTGATGAAGAAGTGGCGGCAAAGTTGATCAATGAAATGAAATGGTATGATGATTACCTCGGTCGGGGAAATGCTGACCGCGCAGCGAATACCACACCAGGAAACAAAAAGGGCGGACTGAGCAACATCGTGGAAAAAGCTTTGGGCTCGGTTGTGAAATCAGGAAGCATGCCGATTGTGGATGTTGTTTCACCAGGAGACCGAATCAAAAAAAAGGGACTGCAATTCGTGGCTACACCGGCCAGTGATTTTGTTTGTGGCACATTGCAGCTGGCAGCCGGGATGAACCTGCATGTATTCATTACAGGGAGGGGAACGCCTTATGGGCTGGCCATGGTACCTGTGATCAAAATAAGCAGCAATACAAAACTTGCGAGCCGCTGGCATGATTTGATTGATTTCGATGCAGGGCCTGTTGCATCTGGCGAAAAAACGATCGAAGCAATGGGCTGGGAACTGTTTCAACTCATGCTCGACATCGCCAGTGGCAAAAAAAAGGTAGCCACAGATGTATTGGGTTTGTACAATGAATTAGCTTTATTCAATCCAGGTCCTTTGACCTGATCAACACCATAATTTATTCAACATGGAACTAAGTAAAATCAAAGATTCGCTGCAAAATGGATTGTTGTCATTCCCCATTACAGATTTTGACGCAGCAGGGAAACTGAATGAGAGCAGCTACAAGGCAAGACTGGAGTGGTTCATGGAGCATGATATTTCTTCCATCTTTGTTGCAGGAGGAACAGGTGAATTTTTTTCAATTGACAGCCAGGAATATGAGCTCATCGTAAATGTATCGGTGGCAACTGTAAAAGACAGGGTTCCATTGATCAGTTCAACCGGAAAAAGTGTTGCAGAGGGAATCCAACTGGCTGCGATTGCCGAAAAAGCAGGCGTGAATGCGTTGTTGCTTTTCCCTCCCTATTTGACAGAATGTCCGCAGTATGGTGTTTTTGAATATGCCCGTGCCATCATCAACAGTACCAGCCTTCCTGTCATTTATTATAACCGAGCCAATGGCACGTTGAATGCATCTTTCATTGAAAAGCTTGCCCATGCCTGTCCTAATTTGATTGGCCTGAAAGATGGTACTGGCAACATTCAGGAACTCAATGATACCATCAAGACTGTTGGAAACCGGTTGATTTATATTGGAGGAGTACCCACCGCAGAAATTGTTGCCGAGGCCTATTTGTCGATTGGTGTGAACACCTATTCTTCTGCCGCCTTCAATTTTGTTCCGGAGTTGGCCAACAAGTATTACAAGGCGTTAAGAAGCGGAGATAAAAGCACGGTTGAAAAAATTTTAAAGGACTTCTTTATCCCCCTGGTACGGATGAGGAACAGAAAAAATGGATACGCCGTCAGTTTGATCAAGGCGGGTGCCGAGATCATTGGCAGATCAGCAGGAAATGTTCGCCCTCCGTTGAGCATGCCTACAGAAAGTGAGTATGCAGAACTGAAAGCGTTGATTGATGCTAATGCTTAGTTATGCAGTTAAGAAATTTTAAAACCTACGAATCCTCTCCATGAAATTATCATGATATTGTTGTTTAGCACCCAATGATAAAAGCGAATTGTTTATGTACTCAACTACATCAGCTTTTTTTTCTAAAAACCCGTCGATTATTCTCAGGTATCTCACTTCAACGATTCCAAGCTTTTGGGCCAATGCTACAAACTCTCTTCTGCCATAATGCCCATAGGTGGCATAATCTGCTGATTCATGGTCGTTTTCGAACAAATGAAGGGCAGTATCAGATTCTCCCGGTGTATGAATGATGGTAGACATCAAATCATAAGCAGGAGACAATTCGAGTTCACCGGAATCATTCCTGATCAATGAGAAATTCTTTAAGTGCGCATCGCCATTGGAAAAAAAATAATTAAAAATCACCGTTTTAAAAAAGCTTTCAATGGCTACCATTGAAGCTGGTACATGCTTCTTTAGCAATTTTCCTATGTCCAGATAACTTCCTTCATATTTGTAAGACTCCCCATATGTTTCTTTGGTTCTATTGGTAATTTGTGCGAAATCCTCCTGGATATATTTTGTTCCATCCGTTTTTACATCAAATCTTTTTGTCAAGTATGCCGGAGTGCCATCTTTGAAATAAATCAAAGCATTGTGGGCCGCTTTGATCTTAAAAATCTTAGCGGCAATTTGCATGGTCAAATGCTCATTCTCTGGCGCATCTTCCATTGATACCAAGTGGTCTGCAGAAGGCATTGGCTTTAAAATATACTGGCCATTTTTTTCACATAATTCAAGTTTGTTCCCAACCAACCTGAGTGAATACTTTAACTGTACGCCTGAAATGGAGAGTCTTTTTGTATGTTCATTGTACATTGAAATGTTCTCAGGCTTGGGTTTGTCAAGGTCCAATACAGGCGATACCTGATTACCTCCAAACAGCTTTTTTCTGCAGGACAAGCAATATTCTTTTTTTTGGATTTTTTTATAACATCCCAGACAAATCATCTTTCAAAGGTTTTACAGTAATTGATCCAATATTATCATCCTGTGCCGTCAGAAGTAGTCTGCCAAAATGATCATTCTCATCTATTTTCAATAACCTGCATTGAATATTCTTGTTTACACCCTCTGATAACAAACCAAAAAAGAATGCGAACAGTGTATTGGACGCATGCACTTTACCAGTCCTGGGAAGCGTTAAGCTTATGGATGGATTGTTTTCATTTTGCAAATAGCTATCAGCATATTCAAACAAATAGGTAACATCATTCCGCTTTTCCAAGATGCCAGCCAGCACTCCATTGTTGTATACTCCAGCTTTCATTGGTTCATTGTTTTGATGTGAACAGATATGGCCAAGCCCAGCACATCCAAGATCCTGTTGAGCGTATTTAAAGTAGGATTTCTGGTGCCCAGTTCTATTTCTGAGACAGACTTGAAGGTAATGCCCGCCATCTCCGCAAGATCATTCTGCGTCAAGTTGAGATACACCCTTCTTTCGTGAATTAACGCTCCTATTTTATTGCTATTCATTAGAAATATAATTCTTATTTCAATGAAATTAATGATTTTATCCGTTTATTGGAACATATTTAGAAATATAATTCTAATTTAAGAAACGATGTTTTTGAATGATTGCTTCCTAGAAAATTGAGGCATTGTGTTGGTTTCTTTGATTTTATCTGCTCACGTTTCCGCCTGTATTGCCCTGCATCACTCCAATCACTTCGGCTTCAGTAATCAGGTTAAAATCGCCGTAAATAGCATGATTAAGTGTGGCAGATGCTGCTGCAAAATCAACTGCATATTGAACGTCTTCTTCCCTCTTTTGAAGAGCGTGAATAAGACCCGCCATAAAGGCATCGCCCGTACCTAACCTGTCCAGGATATCCGGTATGTCATATTCCTTTGATTCATGCATCGTTTTCTTATCGTGCAAAAATCCTTTGTAGGTATTATGAGAGGCATGAATGGCCTTTCTGGCTGTCAGCGCGATGTAGTCCAAAGCCGGAAACTGTTCAAAGGTTTTTAAGGCCAGCTGATTGTAGTCGTTTTCTTTGATGCCAAAATAGGTGTTGATTGTATCGCCATCGCCCAAAATCAAATTACAATATTGAACCAACTGTGGCATGATTTCAGACGGTTGTTTGCCGTACTTCCATAAACCAGATCGATAGTTAAAATCACAGGAGATGGCGATGTTGAGTTCTTTGGCAACCTGCAAGGCTTCCAGTGTGGCATCTGCTGCGGCTTGAGAAATGGCGGGTGTTATGCCTGACCAATGAAACCAGGTGATGCCTTCAAATGCCTTGTGCCAATCAATTTGACCATGTGAAATGGTTGCCAGGCTTGAATGAGCACGATCATACAATACCTTTGAAGCCCGATGCCCGATGCCCATTTCAAAATAAAAAAGCCCCAATCTTTCGCCACTAAACATGCACAACTGGGTATCAACATCAAGTTTTTTCAAGGTACTCAAACCCATGTGACCAACATCATTGTCAGGAACAAGGGTTATAAAACCTGCATGCGACCCAAATTTGGCAAGCGATACCGCTACATTCGCTTCCGAACCTGTAAATTGCACATCCAGAGAAGGGGATTGCGACAAGCGCAAATGATGAGGCGCAGACAAACGCAGCAAAAGCTCGCCAAAGCACAGGGTTTTATGTGTCATTTTCTTGTTTGGGTTAGAATGATTCTGTGGGTTATACAAGTAGTTGCATAAATGTAAGGTTAAGATATTTTATACCCTGCAAATCTTCTCCATGAAATGAACATGAATTTAAAATTTATAAATTTATTTTAATTTTTTAGTAATATGCTGCTGATTTAAGCAATGTTGTTGGTGAATACTATATACTCCAGCACGTTACATACAAACCATTAATGACACGGAAAGTCGCTCTTTCCATTCATCTTAAGAAAGAAATCCAAAGAATTCATTTTATATTATAATTTTATAGATATGTCACAAAACAGAAGGAAATTTTTAAGCATCGCTGCTCTTGCTTCAGGAGCAATGTCCCTTTCAGGAAATGTATTTGCTGCCAATCGTTTGAGAGAGGAGGATTACGATCTACCGTCAAGCATAAGCAACTTGAAGCCCATGGTTGATGGCATTGTTCCCATCAGCGTTGAAGAAAGAAAACAGAGAATTGCAAAGGCACAAGAGTTGATGTCCAAGGAAAAAATTGATGCCATATTTTTAGAGGGAACAGCTTCTTCATTTTATTTCACAGGAATGCGGTGGGGACAAAGTGAAAGGACCTTTGGTCTGGTCATTCCAGCTAAAGGTGCTATCGCTTATGTTTGTCCGAAGTTTGAAGAAGACCGCGCCATGGAACTGATCAACCCGGTTTTTGGTAACGAAGTGCGCTGCTGGGAAGAACATGAAAGTCCATTTGCATTGATTGCAGGTATTGTAAAAGATAGGGGCGTAAAGCACAAGCGGATTGGCATGGAAGAACGTGTTCGGTTTTTTATCGCCGATGGCGTAAAAAAGGCTGCACCTGGTTTTGAGATTGTAGATGCTACACCAGTAACTGCAGGATGCAGGATGTACAAAAGCAAGGCTGAAATTGCATTGATGCAAAAGTCAAGCGATATCACCATCGAAGCCTACAAGGCAGCATTTGCAACCATCCGACCCAATATGTCGCAGTCAGAGTTCAGCGGAAATATTTCGGCAGCCTTTAGAAAGCTTGGCTATACCGGGGGTGCCATGGTTATTGTAGGAAAGTATTCTGCCTTACCCCATGGTAGCATTGTTCCTCAGACCATCCGTGAGGGAGATGTGGTATTGGTTGATGGTGGAACAAGTTGTGAGGGGTATGCCTCAGATATCAGCAGAACGATTGTTGTGGGCAAACCAAGTCAACGCCAGACAGATGTTTGGAACCTCGAGAAAGAAGCACAGGATGCAGCTTTCGCTGCCATAAAGATTGGTGCAACCTGTGAGTCTGTAGATGCCGCGGCAAGAAAAGTCATAGAATCTGCTGGCTTTAACAAGAATTATAAGCTGCCCGGACTGCCACACAGAACAGGCCATGGGATTGGCTTAGAGGGGCATGAATGGACAAATTTCGTAAAGGGAAACATGACTAAACTTGCACCAGGTATGTGTTTCAGTGATGAACCTACCATTTCAATTCCTGGTGAGTTTGGCATCAGGTTGGAAGATTGTTTGTACATCGGAGATGATCGTCCATACTTCTTCTCAAAACAAAGTATTTCAATTGAGCAGCCGTTTGGCTGAGATTGTATAGAATAGTGATTGTGTAATTGCCCGATTTCAGTTACAACTTATTGATTAAGAATTTGGGGGAATGAGCCTATATCAACCTCAACCTCCTGTAAAAATCCTCTTGGTTGAGTTCCCGGATTTCGCCGGGTTGCATATCCTCCAATTCAATGTCTTCGATGGACAGGCGGATCAATCGTTTACAGGGATGCCCTACGGCCTGTACCATTTTTCGGACCTGGTGGTATTTGCCCTCGGTGAGGCTGATGGTCAGCCATGAGCGAGGCACCCTTTCATGAAGTTCCTTACCATTGGAAAACAAACCGGCCGGCTCCTCAACCATTTCCACTTCACAGGGCTTGGTAACATAATCAGTGTCTTCAGCAACAGGAATGGATACCCCGTTTCTCAGCTGCTCAACAACTGATTCGTTTACTTCGCCCCTTACCTGGATCAGGTATTTCCTGAAATGCGGCACCTTGCTTTGGAACAACAAACGGGTGATTCTCCTGTCGGTGGTCAAAAGCAGCAGCCCTTCGGAATCCTTGTCGAGCCTGCCAATGGCATGCGTTCCCTCAGGGAAATCAAAGTTGAGGTGGCACAACAACCTTACCCGGTGGGAACTCACAAATTGCGAGACCATATTGTACGGCTTGTTCAATACAAAATAACGGTAAGGTTCCTCAGATAAAGGCATGCGTAAAGCTATCAAATTATCATCCCAGTTTGCACAAATGATTAATCTCAACTACAACGATAAACAAATCCAGCAGTCCATCCAATCAATATAGAACTGAGGAACAAGAAATTGTCCATAATTCTTGACTACTTATTAAAATAATAGGCCCAACAGCGGCGGGTAACTGAAATAAAATTGATAATTTCAGAGTATGTCCAGTAATGAGATCTATATTGATTCATCCCCAAAGATTAAAACAAAGTATAAAACATATTGATATGGCATCATCAACCAAACAAGTGATTTTGTTTTCAATTTTCATCTTCATGTTGCTTGCCGCATGCAAGAATAAAAATATGTACAAAGCCCCAACAGCTAAATTTACACTCGAGGAAAAACAATTGCCTACCTACGAAAAAGAGATTGATCACAAGGGATTGTTGGCTGATATAGAGGGTCGCAAAGAAGCGTCATTTACAAAAGGAAAAGCAATATACAACGAGACTTGTATTACCTGCCACGGAACCCCGAGCCAGGAGGGATCAATTCCTACTGCATTTAAATTTTGGAAGGATCAATTCAAAGTTGGAAACGACCCTTATTCCATGTACCAGACACTGACGAGGGGATATGGCGGAATGCCCGCCCAAACGAACTTAACGCCAATAGAGAAATATGATGTAATCAATTATGTCAGAGAAGAGTTTATCCTACAGCAAAACAAGACAGCCTATTTCAAGGTTGACTCAAATTATTTAGCAAGCATTCCTGCAGGTAAAACCAAGGGGCCCTCACCTGTTAAACGAAAACCCTGGGCGGAGATGGACTATGGGAATTATTTCATCAATACCTATGAATTGGCTGATACAAATGCCAAACCCCGGGAAACATCAAGAGGACAAGCCCCATTGAAAGATGAAAACTATTCAGATGCAAACTTTGCCTACAAGGGCATCGCCGTAAGATTAGATGAAGGCAGTGGCGGCATTGCAGCGGGAAATGCATGGATGATTTTTGACCATGACCTGATGAGGATTGCAGGAGGATGGACCGGCAAGGGCTTTATAGATTGGGACGGAATACTTTTAAACGGGAAGCACAACATCTCGCCAAGGATCATGGGGAATCTCCATTTTTCAAACCCCGTTGAACCAGGATGGGCAAATCCAGCAGATGGATCCTTTGCCGACAACCGGTTTACTGCAGTAGACAAAAGAAAATTCGGTCCATTGCCCCGTTCATGGACACAATACAAAGGCCTCTATCATTATAAGGACAAGGTGATCATTTCCTATGCTGTTGGAAATGCCATGGTATTGGAAAAATTAGGTCTTGAAGGAACTGCAGACAAGCCCATATTTACAAGAACACTCAACATTGCTCCTTCTGCAACAAAGCTAAAAATGAGAATCGCCAAAACCAATGCCCTTGTTTCCGTTCTAGGAAAAGATGTTACCCTTGGCAAGGATAAAGGATTTTTTGTTCTTGATGTTCCGGCATCAAAATCTATCAAGATTAAAATTTTGATTGCCAACACTGATATAAAAGATTTTAAACAACTTACATCCTCCAGCAAGGAACCAGAAAACCTGTTGCCTTACACCCGTGGCGGCGAAGCGCAATATCCCCAGCAATTGGTAACCGCCATTTCAAAAGGAGAACAGAAAGGGCCTTTCAAGGTGGACCGGATGGAATTGCCCTATCAGAGTCCATGGAAAAACCAAATGAGATTGAGTGGGATCGACTTTTTAGAAGATAAAAACAAGGCTGTGATTTGTTCAACAGATGGTGATATCTGGCTGGTAGAAGGAATACTGAAAAGTTCAGGAAACTTGTTGTGGAAAAGGATAGGCGCAGGTCTGTTCCAGCCTTTGGGCATCAAGGTGGTAGATAAAAAAATATTTGTGACGTGCAGGGACCAGCTTGTTAAACTGCACGACCTCAACGGTGATGAAGAAATTGATTTTTATGAAAGCTTCAACAGTGATCACCAGGTAACCAATCACTTTCATGAATTTGCCATGGGTCTTCAAACAGACAAGGAGGGAAATTTTTACTACGCAAAAAGTGGCCGGCATGCCAGAAGAGCCCTCGTTCCTCAACACGGCACCCTGATAAAAGTGAGCAAAGACGGCCAAACAACAAACATCATAGCAAACGGCTTCCGTGCTGCCAATGGCGTTTGCATCAACCCAGATGGATCTTTTCTTGTAACAGATCAGGAAGGCCACTGGAATCCCATGAACAGAATCAACTGGGTTACAGCAAACAATAAATTTTACGGAAACATGTTTGGATACAACCCATCAAAGGATAGTTCAGATACTGGCATGGAACCGCCATTGGTATGGGTTGAAAAGGATGTTGACCGATCCCCATCAGAATTGCTTTGGGTGGAAAGTAAACAATGGGGGCCGTTGAATGGAAGCCTGCTGAGTTTTTCTTATGGATATGGAAAAGTATTTATCGTGCCGCATGAAAAAATTGGAGACAAGGTTCAAGGAGGACTTTTTGAACTGCCAATTCCAAAGTTTTCTACAGGGGTTATGCGCGGAAGATTCAATCCTTCAGATGGTCAATTGTACGCCTGTGGCTTGTCTGCATGGGGATCAAGCCAGCCAGAGTTGGGTGGTTTTTACCGCATACGGTACATGGGTGAAAAATCGACCATTCCCATTGGTCTACATGTCAAAAAGGAAGGTGTACGCTTAACATTTTCACATGCATTAAGCATAAGGGAAGTAAAAAATGATACGTCCTTTAAAATACAAACATGGGATTTGAACCGGTCAAGAAAATACGGATCAGACCACTACAATACGAAATCACTTCCTGTTACCAAAGTTGAAATGAGTGCTGACAGAAAAGAATTGTTTCTTACCATTCCTGGCATCAAACCAACATGGGCAATGGAAATTGCCTATCAACTCACTGGCAAGAACGGACAACCCATAAAAGGAAAGATTCAAAATACCATACATCAGTTGGGCAAATAGCCAAGACTATTTTTCCAATCCCTGTTGCGTAACAATCGGCACATATCCTATCTCCATTCCTTTGGGAGGTTTGACGATCAAGGCAGGATCCAGATAGGCAAGCGTTCCAGACATGGGTGGTGGAAGGTATTCGCGTTCTTTTGTCCAAAACCGGTGGAGCAATTCAGCGCGTCGTTGCATCTCTTCACGCTCCTTGCTGCTGAGACTGGCATTCAGCAATGCAGGCTGATCAGCGAATCGATACCAATAGTAGGTCAACGTACTGCCATCGCCCAATTTCACTTTGAAGGGCCCTGCTGCGGGACCAGGGGTTTTCCAACAACTGGTATCTTCTTTGGGCGTTGTATAGACGAGCGAAATCCTGTCATCTTCGGCCCTGCCAAAACTTACCCCGTGAAGACCCGTTTCAGCTGGCACTTCAGTAGCAGCCACCGCAACCCATGTACCAATTGTATCGTTACCTGATTTGAGTAATTTATAATATTCAGGAAGTGTTACGACAGCACCGTTTCCTATTTTTCTGCTGCTGATCAATTCACCTTGCCAGCGTACTTTTAAAGTAGCAGCATCAGTAACATTTGCATCCATATAAGAAGTAATATTCGTCAAGGCACGTTTTTCTTTTGGAATATGATCACCATAAATTTTCCAGTTTGACCTGACACCCTTCTCAAACTTTTGCATATGGGCTTTGCTGGTATCAATCATGCCACTGGCAGGTTTGCCGCCTTTGAACCATGCCTCCACATCTTTCCATAGCGCCTCCTTGTTGTACACCATCAACCGTTGCAACAACTCCGAATTGCCATCAGGCCCAACAGGGTATTGCGTCGGAGCCATACGGGCATAGGTATTTCCTCTGGTATCCGTGGCTTCATAGGAATGAATGTGTTGCGTTTCCATCTGAAAAGGCTTGTTGGCTTTTGATGGGCGCGTATCCGGAAACAATCCGCTCAGGAGCGGATTCTCCACTGAGGCCTCGCTCCAAAAATAGGGTGTAAAAAAGGCAACAGGTCCTTTGAAATTTCCTGTATTGAGGAAGAGTGTCCAACACTGATTTCCGGTAGGAACGTCTTTGCCTGCTGTAGTCAATTTGGGTTCAGTGAGCGGCAAAGGCAAATAGCCACTACCAAACCATTCACCACATGTACCTTGACGAAGGTTCAGTCCGTCTGGAGGCCACAACAACCATGGACTCAGTTGTGCAACACCATATTTGCCTTTGGATTTGCTCCAGTCCCTTCCCTTGCCTGCACCAGGCCCATTGGCCCATCCTGAAAAATTCAACTGCACACCACCCATGATAAATTTGGGTGTTGCTGTTGCAAACTCTGTATCGCGCCACCAGCCAAGTCCCCCTTCAATATCAGTATACAATTTTTCCACTGGCAGAGGGCCGTTATGTTCAGGATGCATCCAGGTTCCGAACAACCCTGATTGAAAACTGCGTCCTGGATATTCCTTCACCAAAGGCCATGCGGCCGCATACATGGAGTAGCCTGCATCAAATGATTGATCAACTTTCTCCAGGCGCGTAATCATATACCCACCAATATTTCCTTTTCGCATTGCCTTGTTCAAAGAATCCTGCGCAGCAGCAAGGGTGGCCATCAACATGAAAAAAACATTCATGATAAGGGATTTCATTCCCTTGACGATGCCATGTTTCGATAAAAATTCAGTGTATGTTATTTGTTTCATTTTTATTGTGGGATTTTTATTTATACGGCCTGTTTACAGCGTTGTTATTTTTTCTTTTCTTTCAACAGTTTCTCTGCCTCTTGAATGATCCTGATGCGTGCAAGTTCTTCTGCCTGTTGTTGCAACATTTTCTGTTTTTTCCGGTATTCTTCATATTCACCATTCAGGTAGGGTGCCTCTGGATAATCCCAATGGTCTGTTCTAAAAAGCGGTACAGGAATAATTCTTTCTGCATCGTTGACAAGGTTGCCCAAGGGATTGCGGGCCCAGGCGTAACGCAGTTCTACCGGATCAACAACAAGATCATTCCATACAACAACCCTTTTTTTATCATTGACTTTTTGTCCTTTTTCATTATCAATTTTCAGGTATTCTGCCTTTGCGGGATAAAAATGTTGATCAGTTCCTGCAATTGAAAAACCTTCCAAAGGCCTGTCATCAGAGGATTTCACGGCTTTGTTAAAAGTGATGATGATGCGGTCACTAAGTCTTTCGATACCTGTGCAGATCGCCGGCTCCC
>JAIPBY010000033.1 GCA_021738605.1 Chitinophagaceae bacterium
CAACACTGTGACAACGCTCCATGTGAGAACGTTTGCCCGGTGAATGCCACCAACCACAGCAGCGAAGGCCTCAACCAAATGACATACAACCGTTGTATCGGTACACGCTATTGTGCCAACAACTGTCCTTATAAAGTAAGGCGTTTCAACTGGGCTGATTACATGGGAGCAGATAGCTTCGCAGACAACCAGAAGGATGTATTGGATGATTCTGTGATGATGATGAACGACGACCTCACCAGGATGGTATTGAACCCAGATGTAACGGTAAGGTCTCGTGGTGTAATTGAAAAATGTTCTTTCTGTGTACAGCGTTTGCAGGAAGGCAAGTTGAAAGCAAAGAAAGCCAACAGGCCGCTCGAAACCGGTGCTGATGGAAAGTGGGATATCAAAACCGCCTGTCAGCAAGCTTGTCCTACCAATGCCATTGTTTTCGGTAATGTAAACGACAAGAAAAGCCCGATCAGCGTGATCCGCAATGAGGAGCAAACAAACAGGGTATTCTATACACTGGAGCAAATCCATGTATTGCCCAATGTCAGCTACCTCGCGAAGATCAGGAACACCGACAGGCATGTAGGGGTTACAGAAGAAGCACACCATGAGGCAGCACCTGCTGCAGCAGGTGAGCACAAGGTGGAAGGCGCGCACAAGGAAGAAAAGAAAGCTGAAGCAGCACATTAATAAAGAAAGCAGGGAAATCTCATAAATGAGCAACGCATGAGTGTTACAAAGTACGAATCACAGTTAAGGGAACCGTTGGTAAATGGCAACAAGACCTATGGTCAGGTCACTCACGACATCGTGCACACGATCGAAGCCAAGCCTACCCGTTTGTGGTATATTGGTTTCTATATCTCAGTGGCATTGTTGATGTTTGGAGCATACTCCGTTTACCGCGAGGTGGTATACGGTATCGGACAGTGGAACGTAAACCGTACCATTGGATGGGGTTGGGATATCACCAACTTCGTTTGGTGGGTTGGTATCGGTCACGCTGGTACGCTGATTTCAGCGATCCTTCTCCTTTTCCGCCAGGGATGGAGAACAGGTGTTAACCGTGCGGCAGAAGCCATGACGATTTTTGCGGTAATGTGTGCCGGTCAATTCCCGATCTTCCACATGGGAAGGGTTTGGATGGCATTCTTCACCCTGCCTTATCCCAATACACGTGGTCCACTTTGGCCCAACTTCAACTCACCATTGTTGTGGGACGTATTCGCGATCTCAACCTATTTCACTGTTTCTCTTTTGTTCTGGTATTCGGGTTTGTTGCCTGACTTCGCTACCATCAGGGACCGAGCCAAAACAAAACTCCGCAAGCGTTTGTATGGGCTTGCTTCTTTTGGCTGGAGCGGTAGCACCAAACATTGGCAGCGCCACGAGAGTCTTTCTCTTGTTCTTGCAGGTCTTTCTACACCACTTGTATTGTCAGTACACACGATTGTATCGTTTGACTTCGCCACTTCGGTAGTACCTGGATGGCATACTACCATCTTCCCTCCTTATTTCGTTGCTGGTGCGATCTTCTCTGGTTTTGCCATGGTGCAAACCCTGATGCTGATCCTCAGAAAAGTAATGGGATTGCAGGATTACATCACCCTAGGCCATATTGAGGCAATGAACAAGGTAATTGTATTGACCGGTTCAATCGTAGGTTGTGCCTACCTCACCGAGTTGTTCATGGCCTGGTATTCTCAGGTTCCGTTTGAACAGGACATTTTCTTCAAATACAGGATTGCCGGTCCTTACGGATGGAGCTACTGGTTGATGATGACCTGTAACGTAATCTCTCCGCAGCTGTTCTGGTCAAGAAAACTCAGGAGAAATGTATTGTTCACCTTCATCATGAGCATCATCGTTAACATCGGTATGTGGTTTGAGCGTTTCGTTATCATCGTATCATCCTTGTACCGCGACTACCTTCCCTCTTCCTGGTCCATCTATTACAGACCAACCATTTGGGAGATCGGATTCTATGTTGGGACTTTCGGACTTTTCTTCACTTGTTTCTTCCTTTTCGCCAAATATTTCCCAGTCATCGCGATCGCTGAGATCAAGTATGTACTGAAAACCAATGGTGAAAGCTTCAAGAATGAAATGGCAGAACTGGAAAGCAAAAATGTGGATGAGTTCATTCACGAAATGCACCATGATCACCATGAAGAAGGAACTGTAAAAGTCACACATCACTGATCAATCAAAAAGTAAAAAGTATAAAATGGCTTTGAAAAAATTTGTTGTAGGCTGTTTTGAGGATGAAAAAGTCCTTTTCCCCGCTGTTGAAAAAGTGAGGAAGGCAGGCTATAAATTCCATGACATTTACACTCCTTTTCCTGTTCACGGATTGGACAAGGCAATGGGACTAAGGGATACGAGCATCCACACGGCGGGATTTCTTTTTGGCATGATTGGTACCACCACCGCGGTAACCTTCATGACCTGGGTTTTCACCAAAGACTGGCCGGTAAACATCGGTGGTAAACCAAACTTTGCGTTACCAGCCTGGATTCCTATCACCTTCGAGTTGACCGTGCTGTGTGCAGCGGTAGGCATGGTGCTTACGTTCTGTTACATCTGTCAGCTGGCCCCATTCCTGAAAAGGCATCATTTCCACCCCCGTGCAACTGACGATCTTTTTGTGATGGTGATTGAGTGCAGTGAAAAAGCAAACGAGGAAGAACTCAAATCTTTCCTTGGCAGTGTTGGAGCGCAGGAAGTCAATACACAGGTAGCAGAAGAAGGATGGTGGATTGGAAAGTACGATGAGGAACAAGAACTCTACAAGGAACCGAACATTGCTTAAATAATTTAGGAGAAGGGAAAGAGGAGATCATAAAACAACAAAAGAGATGAAAAGATCAACTATTGTTTTCTGTGGACTGGCAGCATTGCTGATTGCTGCAATAGGATGCAGTGATGTAAAAAGAACCCCAGGAAAGGTGTATATGCCAGACATGGCCAACAGCCGTGCATACGAAACCTATTCAGTAAACCCCGTTTTTGCTGATGGTCGTACCAGCCAGGGTCCTGTTGCAGGAACTGTCAAGCGCGGAGATGAGTATCCTGTTCACATTGAAATGGACAATATTGGCGATACTGCAAACTACTATGCATCCCGCTCTTTGCCCAATCCTTTCGATTCATTGGATGCTGTCCAGATGAAAGAAACGGAGCGGCTTTACCTGATCAATTGCGGAATTTGCCATGGTGCCAAACTTGATGGAAATGGTCCATTGTGGAAGGATGGTGATGGTCCTTTTCCCGCAAAACCAGCAGCCTTGATCGGCGATGCAAAGTATGAGTCCATGCCCGCTGGACAGATGTTTTATTCCATCACTTACGGAAAGAACCTTATGGGCGGCTACGCTTCACAGATAACAGCCAAACAACGCTGGGAGATAATCACGTATATCAAGTCAAAACAAGGAAAATAATAACCAACGCATTAAATAATCAGGGATGATCAAACAACAATTTGAGATTTCAGCAGGGTACAAAAAGTGGACGAACATTCTGCTCGGAGTGGGTGGACTGGCACTTGTGCTGGGAATCATTTTCCTCGGAATGAGCAAGGATGAAGTGGAGCAAACCAGGTTTTGGGCATCACTGTTGCAGAACAGTGTATTCTTTCTCCTGGTAGTAAATGCCAGCATGTTCTTTATTTGCGCAACAACACTTGCGCATGGTGGATGGCAGATGGCATTTCGTCGTGTACCTGAAGCAATTTCCAGTTTGGTGCCAGTGTTTGGTATCCTTGCCATGCTTGTTTTTGTTGGAATCGTATTTGGACACAGGCACGATATCTACCATTGGTTGGACAAGGAGCATGTAGAACACGATCCAATCCTCAAAGGGAAAAGTGGCTTCCTCAACCCAACTTTTTTCATGGTTTGGTCTGTCGTTGCGATAGGGCTCTGGTCATTTGTCGGAGCAAAAATGAGAAAGCTTTCTTCAGAAGCAGATGAGAAAATGGATGGTGAGCAAGGGGCTAAATACGTAGTAAAAAACACAGCCTGGGGAGCAGCCTTCCTTGTGATCTTTGGTCTTACTGTAGGTTCAACCATTCCATGGTTGTGGCTGATGAGCATTGACCCACACTGGTACTCTACCATGTACAGCTGGTATACCTTCATCAGTTCTTTTGTTGCGGGTATGTCACTGGTTGTTTTGTTTGTGGTCTACCTCAAGAACCATGACTATCTCGAGTATGTTACTGAGGAACACCTTCATGATCTCGGAAAGTTCATGTTTGCCTTCTCTGTATTCTGGACTTACCTCTGGTATTCACAGTTCATGTTGATTTGGTATGCCAACATTCCTGAAGAAACGGTTTATTTCAAGCCAAGGATGCAGGGTGTGTACAGGGGCATTTTCTTCCTCAACCTGATCGTCAATTTCGCTGTTCCTTTCCTGCTCCTGATGAGAAGGGGATCCAAACGGAACTATACAACATTGACCTTCCTCGCCATACTGATCATCCTTGGTCACTGGGTTGATTTCTATCAGATGGTTATGCCGGGAACAATGAATGAACATTATAGCCTTGGATGGTTCGAATTTGGTATATTGGTTCTGTACGCAGGATTGATCATGCACTTTGTTGGAAAAGGATTGTCAAAGAAACCATTGGTTGCCTTGCACCATCCTTACATCAAGGAAAGTATAATCCACCATACGTAAGGCTTTCGTCGAATGAAACAAACAAAATCATTAACAAATTATAAGTAAAGATCATGTCGGGTTATTTCATATTAATCATTCTGGTACTCGCTTCCGTGCTTATTTTTCAGATATCGAAAGCAAGTGAATATGTATCTGTGTTGAAGGGCGAGGAAAAATCTTTCAAGCAATCCAACCGCATAAACGCCTTCCTTTTCATCCTGTTCATGGTCTTGGGATTGGCTGGTGCATGGTGGTGTAATGAATTGCTGTATGACAGAACTTTGCTGGCACAGCCTGCAGCCTCTGACCATGGTGAGAAAATCGATTTCATGCTTTGGATGACCATTATAGTCACAGGCATTGTTTTCTTGTTGACCCAGGTTTTGTTGTTCTGGTTCGCATTCAAGTACCAGTATTCTGAAAAGCGCACATCGTATTTCTTTCCCCACAACAACAAGTTGGAACTTTTGTGGACTGTAGTCCCTGCTATTTTCCTTACTGTTCTGGTTGGTTTCGGGTTGTTTTATTGGTTTAAAATAACTGGCGATGCCCCGAAAGATGCCCAAATAGTTGAAATTACGGGAAAGCAGTTCAACTGGATGATGAGGTATCCTGGTAAAGACAATGTTTTGGGCAGGAAGAATTATCGCCTGACCGATGCATCCAGCGGTAATGCCCTTGGTGTGGATTGGGAGGATGGCGCCAGCCATGATGACGTAGAAGCATCAGAAATGCACCTTGTTGTTGGCAAACCTGTTCAGCTGGTGATCAACGCACAGGATGTTATCCATGATGTGGGACTTGTTCATTTCAGGCTCAAAATGGATGCCGTTCCAGGAATACCAACCACCCTCTGGTTTACGCCAAAGTACACCACTGAGCAAATGAAAAAGATTACTGGTAACAAGGATTTCGTTTATGAAATTTCTTGCGATCAAATCTGTGGAAGTGGTCACTATTCTATGCGTGGTGTTATTGTAGTCGAAACACAGGAAGAATATGATGCTTGGATGTCATCAAAAAAGCCACAGTATATAACTGTTAAAGAAGGAGCTGCACCTGCAGCACCGGCTGCTGACAGTACTGCCGCAGCAGTAACTGCAACAATGTCTAAACCCTTGGCCCAACTGAAATAATGTATCACAGAAAAAAAGATTAAAAATGAGTAGCGAAACAATTTCACACGGACACGCAGCGGAAGCTTCAGTACATTCGCACGATTCTCATGAGGCGCACGGCCATGATCACCATCATGAAGAGTCATTTCTGAGCAAGTATGTTTTCAGTACAGACCACAAAATGATTGGAAAACAGTTCCTGATCACGGGAATCATTTGGGCCATCATCGGTGGTTTGTTTTCAGTGCTTTTTCGCCTTCAGTTGGGATACCCTGAAGCATCCTTCCCAATACTTGAGGACCTCTTTGGTAAGTGGGCAGCAGGGGGAAGAATTTCCAACGAATTCTATTATGCCTTGGTTACCATGCATGGAACCATCCTGGTATTCTTTGTATTGACCGCAGGCCTCAGCGGTACTTTTGCCAACATCCTTATTCCTCTTCAAATTGGAGCCAGGGATATGGCATCAGGATTCATGAACATGCTCAGCTACTGGTTCTTCTTTTTGGCCAGTGTGGTGATGTTTGCTTCTTTGTTCATTCAAACAGGACCTGCCTCAGGCGGATGGACCATTTATCCTCCACTCAGTGCATTGGGTCAGGCGAGTGAAGGTTCTAAGCTTGGCATGGATTTCTGGTTGATCTCTATGGCATTGTTCATAGTATCCTCTCTTCTCGGAGGCCTGAACTATATCTCTACCATCCTTAACCTCCGTACCAAAGGCATGAGCATGACCAGGATGCCCCTCACCATGTGGGCCATCTTCTTTACTGCAGTGTTGGGCGTACTTTCTTTCCCTGTATTGTTGTCTGGTGCTGTTTTGTTGCTGTTTGACCGCAACTTGGGAACCAGCTTCTATCTTTCAGAGATCGTGGTTAAAGGAGAAATTCTTCCCAACGAAGGTGGTTCTGCCATCCTGTTCCAGCACTTGTTCTGGTTCCTTGGTCACCCTGAAGTATACATCATTTTGCTTCCTGCCCTTGGTATGGTTTCAGAGATCCTTTCTGTGAATTCAAGGAAGCCCATCTTTGGCTACCTCGCGATGGTGGGTTCATTGTTTGCGATTTGTATTCTTGCCTTCCTTGTATGGGCGCACCATATGTTTGTGACTGGATTGAATCCGTTCTTGGGTGCATTCTTCGTTTTGTTGACCCTGTTGATTGCTGTGCCTTCTGCCATCAAGGTATTCAACTGGTTGACCACACTTTGGAAAGGAAACATCAGGTTTACACCCGGCATGCTTTTTTCTATCGGTTTTATCAGCTTGTTCATTTCAGGCGGATTGACCGGTATATTCCTTGGTAACTCAACACTGGATATTCATCTTCATGATACGTATTTTGTGGTAGCCCACTTCCATATCGTAATGGGTGTTGCATCGTTCTTTGGCATGTTTGCTGGGGTATACCATTGGTTCCCTAAGATGTATGGCCGTTTCCTGAACAATACCATGGCGTATATCCATTTCTGGGTAACCCTGGTTGGCGCATATTTGATTTTCTGGCCCATGCACTACTCTGGTTTGGCTGGTATGCCACGCCGTTACACCGATTGGAGCAACTGGCAATCTTTCAACCAGTTCCAGGACATGAACCGTTTTATCAGCACTGTTGCCATGATCGTGTTTGCTGTTCAAATCCTATTTGTATTTAACTTCTTCTATTCCATTTTCAAGGGAAGAAAAGTAACATCAACCAATCCTTGGGGTGCCAACACCCTGGAGTGGACTACACCTATCAATCCTGGTCATGGGAACTGGCCCGGCGATATTCCTGAAGTTCACAGATGGGCATATGACTATAGCAAGGATGGAAGGGAGTTTATCCCTCAAACCGAGCCTATCGGCGCTTACGAATCGAAGCACTAAAAAAAGGCCGTTCTGAAATGGGCGGCAACATATAAAATGATGCAAATGGAAGAATCGAAGGGAAGGGAGGCATCAATGGTATCATCAAAGCTGAAAGATTATCAGCAGCTCATGAAATTCACCCTGAGTTTCACAGTTGTTTTCTCTTCAGTGGTTTGTTACCTGTTGGTTCCAGGAGTGGAGTTTGACATCATAGAAGTTCTTTTACTTTTTGCAGGCGGTATGCTCGTAACAGGAGCTGCCAATGCCATCAACCAGATCGCAGAGAAAGATACAGATGCGATGATGAAGAGAACAGCCTCAAGGCCGCTTCCTTCTGGAAGAATGACTGTTGATGAGGCCGCAACTTTTTCAGTTGTTGCCGCTGTCTTCGGCATCTTCATCATCGGCCTCACGTTCAACTGGACGGCTGCGGGTATCTCTGGGTTAAGCCTTTTTCTTTATGGGTTTATTTATACCCCTTTGAAAAAAGTTCATTCCATTGCAGTGTTGGTTGGTGCCATACCCGGAGCCCTTCCTTGTTTGATTGGATGGGCTGCAGGTGATGCAGACCTTGGCGTTGGTGGATGGATCCTGTTCTCATTGCAGTTTTTCTGGCAATTCCCCCATTTTTGGGCCATTGCCTGGGTAACGCATGAGGATTATACCAGAGCCGGATTCAGGATGTTGCCCTCCAGGGGCGGACCTACCAAGTATGCTGCAGTTCAGGCAATACTGTATTCGGTGTTGTTGCTGCCGATTGGGGTCATGCCGATGGTGTTTGGCATGTCTGGGATGGTAAGCATGGTGATTGTTTCATTGGCCAACCTTGTGATGGTATGGCAATGCATACGGTTGTTCCGTGAGATGGACGTGAAAGCAGCCCGCAGGGTAATGTTCACCTCCTATATTTATCTTCCGGTTGTATTGTTGGCCTTACTGGCAGACAAACGACCCATCCAGGACCAGACCCGTGTGAAGATTGAAAACGTGATTTTCTTGAACAAGATTTAATTTACTGATCGTAAATCATAATTATACCATGAACCAGGTAATAAGCGAGCAGAAAAGAAAAATTCATCCCCATAAGTTTACCTTATGGGTTGCGATAGGCAGTATTTTGATGATGTTTGCAGGATTGACTTCTGCTTATATTGTGAAAAGAAGCCAGGCCAGTTGGCTGATGATTGAAATACCCATGATGTTTTGGTATTCAACAGCCACTATTCTGGCCAGCAGCGTTACGGTGCAACTTGCATTGAAAGCGTTGAAAAAGAGGGAAATGATCAATTACAGGCGTTTGCTTGTGGTTACAGCGGTGTTGGGAGTTCTTTTTATTGTACTGCAAATAGTAGGATTCAGGCAGTTTGCTGCACAGGATATCCGCCTCGTTGGGGCAGGTTCCAATGCATCTTACTCATTCCTGCTGGCCATTTCCGGGATACACGGTGTTCACGTACTGGGCGGAGTGGTAGCATTGGTTGTGATTGCCATCAGGGCGCTGAACAGTTCTACAAGGAGCTACAGCAGCTTACCGCTTGAAATCGCAGCAACGTATTGGCATTTTGTAGATGCTTTATGGATCTACTTATTTATATTTTTCACCTGGATGAAATAAGTCCTGGTGAGTTGAACCTTTAAACAACCAATAGCATGGCAACAGCCCAAGCACACACGGAAACCAAATGGTGGAGTGGTGGCAAAAGCCCCTTCAACGTTGAGTATGGAAAACTGATGATGTGGTATTTCCTCATGAGTGACGCATTCACCTTTGGAGCCTTCCTCATCTCTTACGGAACAATTCGTTTTAGCCAGAATTACTGGCCAGATCCCAATGAAGTTTTCAATGCATTTCCTCTAGCAGGACATGCCAATCTTCCGCTGGCCTTCGTGAGTTTGATGACCTTCATCCTCATAGTAAGTTCGGTAACCATGGTGCTTGCCGTACACGCTGGCCATAACATGGATAAAAAAGGTGTTATCAAGTGGATGATCTGGACCGTTATTGGTGGTATTGCTTTCCTGGCCTGTCAGGCATGGGAGTGGACACACCTTATCACCGGTGACCATGCAGTGATGATCAATGGCCAAATTGAAAATATTGGTACCACGGTTACCATGAATCCCTGGGGCCCTGCCGCCAATGTTGCTGAGCACGATGGACACCATGTGGGTACACCCGGACCTGTTGCCTTTGGTGGTTATTTCTTTGGCATCACTGGTTTCCATGGTTTCCACGTAGCTTCTGGAGTAGTCATCAACATAGTAATGCTGATCATGGCCATCAATGGAACCTTTGAAAGGAAGGGCCAGTACTGGATGATTGAAAAGGCTGGTCTTTACTGGCATTTCGTAGACCTGGTATGGGTATTTGTATTCCTTTGCTTCTATCTTATCTAATCAACCCTTAAAGAAATTTATATGGAACACGCAATACAGGAAATCACGTTTCACCACGAACCAGGTGGAAAAGAGGTTGTCAGCAAGATCATCAAAACAACGATAATCTTGTCCGTCATCACCATCATTGAACTAGGAATGGGCCTTGGCATGTATGCATTGCCCATGGCCGCAGGGTTGAAATTGTTTTTGAAAGGGGTGATTGTTATCCTATCCCTGGCAAAAGCCTTTTATATTGTTGGTGTTTTCATGCACCTTGGAGAAGAAGTAAAGAACCTGATCATGACCATCGTGGTGCCTTTGTTGCTTTTCGTTTGGTTCATCGCAGCCTTCCTTTATGAAGGCAATTCCTGGAAAAACCTCAGGAATACCTACAATCCTAAACAAGCCGTTACTGCTCCTGCTGCACCACACGAAGCCGGCGAGCAGCATTGATATTGAACATAAAAAATAAAAAAGCATCGTTCCGGCTACAACCGAATGATGCTTTTTTTGTTTCTATTTTTACATAGATGAAAAAGACAACACTTTTTGCCTTATTGATGGTAACGCTGCTGCCGATTGCCAGTTATTTGTACGTCAGCAGCCTGAGCAAGGACGCCATCAAAATGCCCCGCCGTTATTTTTATGATACCGTTGTGGTTAAAATGGAAAAAGGCAAGAAGGTCAATGACACTGTCTGGCACAAGGTCAGGCCCTTCAAGCTCAAGAACCAGTTTGGAAAAGAAGTGGGCCTGGAAGATTGGGGCGGTAAGATCATCATTGCCGATTTCTTTTTTACATCCTGTCCGTCAATCTGCCCCAAACTCACCCGCAACATGAAAAAGTTGCAGACGGCATTCAAAAAAACCGATTCCCTGGTAAGGTTTGTTTCCTTTACCGTTGATCCGGTAAGAGATACCGTTCAGGCACTCAAAGCCTATGGCGATAAATTTGGCATCGACCATGATACCTGGTTTATGTTGACGGGAGACAGAAAAGAACTGTACGATATTGCCCTGAACGAGTTTAAGGCTTCCATCGCATCCAACGGAAACATTGACACAGGGTTCATCCATACAGACCGTTTCTTTCTGTTGGACAAGAACAGGGTGGTAAGGGGATGGTACAGCGGGTTGGACAGCGTCAACCTAGATAAACTCATCAAGGATGTAGTGCTCCTGAACATGGAGCGCGACAAAAAGAAAAAAAGAAATCTCTTCAGAAAGTAAAGCATAAAAACCAGAAACATGTTACCTGCAAGCATTCAAAAAAACGACAAGAGAGCCAGTTTACTGATTATTCTATTTTCCATCATCGTTTTTGTAGCGGTTGTTTTCCTCTCCAAAATCAAACTTGAATTGGAGCTGCCGTTCAACGTGCACCTTTTCGCGCAGATCAATGCAGCCATCAATTCTGCAGTATCGTTTTTGTTGTTGGTAGGCCTGCTGGCAGTAAAGCGCGGACGATATGCCTTGCACAAGAAAGTGATGATGACCTCCATGGTGCTTTCGCTCTTGTTCCTGGTCTCCTATATTTGTCATCACCTCTTATCGGATTCAACGGTTTTCGGTGGTGAAGGAACCATCCGTTATGTCTATTATTTTATCCTGATTACCCATATTATCCTTGCTGCAATCATCCTCCCATTTATCCTGTTTACTTCTTACAGGGCATTGGTGGCAGAATGGCCGGCACACAAGAAACTGGCCAGGATCACCTGGCCCATCTGGTTCTATGTGTCTGTAACAGGGGTGATTGTGTACCTCCTGATCAGTCCATATTACGTGTAAGCAAATTTTCTATAATTCTTTTTCTGGATCCCAGTATCGCTGGGTAAATTCAACAACTTTATCATTGAGAACTGCTACTCCATCTTTTTCGAGCAGCTCTTGCATGAGGGTTGGTGTATGAAAATGATGTTTGCCTGTGAGCATGCCATTGCGGTTCACCACCCTTTGTGCGGGTATGGGTGGATCTACGCCATGTGAGGCATTCATGGCCCAGCCCACCATTCTGGATGAAAGTCCTGAACCAAGGTATTTGGCAATAGCGCCATAGTTGGTTACCCTTCCTTTGGGAATTTGTCGGACAAGATCGAAAACGTCTTCAAAAAAATTTCTTGGGGATGATTGAAGGGCGGGGTTTTTAGTAGGAAGATTTTTTTTCATGCTCCAACCGGCTTCTTAGTTCAGTTCTTTTGGGTTCAGGAACGTTGATATGGTTGTAAGGGCAGTTGAGGCAACCATTTCCGCAGCAATTTCCATTGTCCAGGTGGTATTTGGCAGTGAGCACCATGTACCCTTGTTCATTGTAGTAAAAATGCTCACCCTCTATCAGTTTCTTTTTCATCCTTCAATCCTTCAATTAGCGCAGTTTCAATTTCTCTTACCGTTATTGAAAGACGTTCATCCATTGTTGGGTCCAGCGAGCCAGGTATTGCAAACTTCAGGTAATGAATCCTTTTGCTGTTTGCAATGTCAAGCCCTTCGTAATGTGTTTTGATCAGCAGTTCCTGGTTTTGTTTAAGGTCTTTGCTGATATCATCGCTTTCTTCCAACAAAGTCAATCCGTAAAGTTCAATCACCATTTTTGTGAACTGAAACAATACCGGAGAGTCCGTCTTTAGATTGATATAACCACCGGGCTTGAGGATTTGTTGATATTTTCTGAGAAATTCAGGATGGGTCAACCTGCGGTTGGATTTTGAGATGCGCAACTGGGGATCAGGAAAAGGAAGCCAGATCTCATCCACCTCACCTGCTGCGAAATAATTGTTGATCATGCCAATCTGTGATCGGATGAAGGCAACGTTTGTCATTCCTGCCTGCAAAGACTTTTTTGCTCCCACCCAGATGCGGTTGCCTTTTACATCCACGCCAATCAGGTTTTTATTAGGATGCAAAGCTGCCAACCCAATCGAGTATTCACCTTTGCCACAGGCCAATTCGAGGACGATGGGGTTGGTATTGTTGAACCGTTCATGCCATTTGCCCGCAGTATTTTCGGGATACTGCAACACATGGTCGAAGGTGGCAATTTCAGCAAAGCGAATCAGTTTTTTTTGTCCCATAGCAGGCTGCAAAGGTAAAACAGCTTTCTATCAATCGCATCTACTTCTTTTTCAAAAATGGTGAAACCACCCGTTTTAAGGGTGAATAATCTCTTCAATTCTTGTTGATTATCCCTTTACAGGCTTTTGGAGGCAATGTAGTTTTACACCGCAACAGCAAACAACTGTTGCCTGGCGCGATACCCCGGGCCTATTCAAAAAACCAATAAAATCAATTGTATGAAAAAAGTGATTCTATCAGTAGCAATGATGTTTGCAGCATTCCTTACACAGGCAGCTGTTGGCAAACAAGTGGAAGAGGTAAAATTCAAATCAGGTGAAGAAAAGGTGAGCACTGTTTACAGGGGCGAAGAAGCATCCCCAGGAAAAGAGGCTTTGTGCACAATAACAATGAAAGGAAGAATTGATCTCGGGCCCATTGAAGCAGAAGTGAGTTGTACAACTTCAGCAACCACCTGCGAGGCAGCGACGGTAAGCGCCATCAGTTGCCTTTCAGCAGCAATGAGGACAGTGAGAACGGTCATATTATAAACCAAGCCGGGGGTATTGCGCCATTTTTCACTTAAAATAAATTACCATGAGAGTATATATTTTGATTTGCTGTGTAGCCATATTTGGTATTGCACAGGCCCAGACAACCACCATGTTTGTCTACGAAGGAAAATTCAACAGCAGTTTTGGAAGGGCAGACAATTTCAGGCAATTCAAGGGAACCTTGATTGTTTCGGGCGACAGGTCCTTGTTTACCATGAAAGAATCGGGGGTACACCTTGCTTCTGTGCAGGGAAACAATATTGACCTCAGGCCCGACAGCATGTTTACTGTTTTTAAAGATGTTGAATCCAATTCTTTGCTGTTTGAATTCTCTGATTTGAACCAGCGAACCCATCTTTTTGCAGATACATTGTTTCCTATGGATTGGAAAACCATCGAAGAAGAAAGATCGATCGGGGGCATCCCTTGCCGGAAGGCAGTGACGCAGTTTAAGGGGAGGGGATACACGGCCTGGTATGCCCCCACGATCACCATTCCAGATGGGCCTTGGAAGCTGGGAGGCTTGCCAGGACTGATTTTGGAAGCCTATGATGATGAAGACAACTGGCACATGACCTTTGTTTCCAAACAGGAAGTACAGGGCTTTGACCAGGACCATTTTTTGGCAGCCATGAAAAAAGGAACAGAAGGATTTCCTGCCTTTGTGGCGCAGGTAAGAAAAATATTCAGCAGGCTGGAAGCATCCCTGGGTGCGCAATCCTCAGCGAACTGCGTGGATTGCCAGACCAAGTCTGTATTGAAAATCCATTCATGGGAAAAGATCGATTGAAATGAAGATCCGGTCATTGATGGTGTTGGTAGGTTTGTTACAGGCTTGTTTTTTGTTTGCTTCGGTTCACCGGTTGAGTCTGGATACCATTTCGCCCGGAAGAAATATAGGGGAGCTTCCTGGCATTCTGATCAAGCGCAACCAGCCCATGGCCAAGGCCAGTGGGGATACCTTGCAGTTTGATGCGAAAAGGTATTTGAAACCCGAAGCATTCAGGCTGGAAGACCTTGTGAAAAACATACCAGGGTTTCGTGTGGATGACAATGGCCGGATCTATTTCAATGGAAAGGAAATCAGCAGGATCATGGTTGATGGAGATGATCTTGCCGGAGAACAGTACAAACTCTTGTCTAAAAACCTGAAGGCCTTGATGGTAGACAGCCTTCAGGTTGTCCAAGGCCATGAAAAAAACAGGCTCTTGCGAACATTCGGCAACCAGGATGCCATCGCTCTCAACCTGGTCATCAAAAAATCATGGATGGGCAAGACCAGTGGAAACCTGATGCTTTCAAAAGGAATGTCTCAATATGGCGAGGCGGATGCTGAACTGATCAGGCTGGCCAAAAAAGCAAAACAATTGTGCTTTATCAAT